>CAKUMG010000037.1 GCA_934667465.1 uncultured Actinoplanes sp.
CCGGAAGTACTCACCCTTGAGGCCGTGCACGGTCGCCTGCTGCGCGGGCGGTGCGGGCTGCGCGGCGGCCGGCCCGGCGGGCGCGACGAGGGTGGAGAGGGTCAGCAGGACGGCGAGGAGAAGTGGTCGCACGTGTTTCCCTTCGATCAACGACGGGTTACGGCCACATTCACGCATGCACATGCATCATGTCAACAGAACGAAACACATCCGGACACGCTCGCTCAGTCCCGCCCCCACTCCGCTCACCGGCGCGCGATCATCCTGATCTCGACGAGCAGCTCGGGAAAGGCCAGCCGCGCGATGCCGATCATCGTGCTCGCGACCTGCGGGTCCGGGCGCCCGTACGCCTCCTTGCGCACCACCTTGGCCGCGGCGTCGCCCTCGTCCGCGTCCACCACGTACAGCGTCTCCTCGACCACGTCGTCGAGGGTGGCCCCGAATCGCCCGAGCAGCTCCGCCGCGTTCGCATAGCACTGCCGCATCTGGTCGGCCATGCCGGCGACGCTCGTGACCCGCCCCGCATCGTCGACGGGGGCGGGCGCGACGAGCTCCGGCCCGTCGTGGGACACCTGTCCGGAGAGGTAGATGGTGTCGCCGTGCCGTACCGCCTGGGCGTAGCCGTAATCCTTCTCCCACGGGACGCCGAAGCTCTCGATCTGCTTGCTCATGCGGTCGACGCTACGAGCCGCTGCGGGCTGCGACGAGGGGCCGCCGTGCCGGATAACGTAAAGATCGTGCCAACGCCGATGACCGAGGTCGTGATCCTCGCCGTGCCGCGCTACTACCCGCTCGACGTGGCGCTGCCCGAGCACGTGCTGAGCCGGCACCCGGGTTACCGGGTCGCGGTCCGCGGCGAGACCGAACTGACCGGGGCCGAGGACGCCGACGCGATCATCGTGCCCGGCTACGACGAGCCGGGGCTGCCGCTGCCCGAGCCCTACCTCGAGACCCTGCGGCTCGCGGGGGAGCGCGGCGCCCGGATCGTGACCCTGTGCACCGGGGTGTTCGCGCCGGCCGCCGCCGGGATGCTCGCCGGGCGCACGGTGACCACGCACTGGCAGCACGCCGCCGAGCTGCGCGCCCTGCACCCCGGCCTGCGCGTGCTGGACGACAAGCTGCTGGCCGAGGACGGCCCGTTCCTGACCTCGGCGGGCGCCACCGCCGGCATCGACGCCTGCCTGCACCTGATCCGCGCCGGCCACGGTGCCGCCGCGGCGGACGAGGTGGCCCGGCAGGTCATCTTCTCGCCCGTACGCGCCGCGGACGAGCCGCAGGTCACGCACGCGCCCGCCGAGGAGCGCGCCACCCTGCGGGCCACCCGCGAGTGGGCCGCCGCCCGGCTCGGCGAGCCGCTCACCGTCCAGCGGCTGGCGGACCACAGCCGGCAGTCCCGCCGGACGTTCATCCGGCACTTCGAGCGCGAGACCGGCATGGCACCGATGCGCTGGGTGGGACTGCAGCGCCTGTACGCCGCGCGGCGCCTGCTGGAAAGCACGGACCGCCCGATCGACCGCGTCGCCGCGGACGCGGGCCTCGGCACCGCCGCCAACCTGCGCGGTCTTCCGCCGCGAGCTGGGCGTCGCGCCGAGCGCCTACCGGCGCAGCCACACCGGCCGTGACGTGCGGAATTGACGTTCGCGCAGCCTTTCGTTGAGGCGCGGTGGTGATCCTTCCTCCGACGACGAACGATCGTCGACGAAGGAGAGTCATGAAGCTTCGGATGCGACGCACGGCGACCCTGTTCGCGGCGCTCACCCTCACCGCGGCGGGCATCGCGATCCCGGCCCAGGCGGCGTCGGCCGCTCCGCCCAAGCCCCCGGCCCCCGCCGCCGCCTCGAACCCGCGGGCGATCGGCGACTGCCCGTCGTCCTACGCGTGCCTCTGGTACTACACGAACTTCACCGGCGCGCGCTGGCAGGGGCAGAACTCCAACCCGACCATCAGCACCTCGCTGCGCAACCTGTCGGAGTCGGCGTACAACAACGGCCAGAACTGCACCGTGCACTGGTACCGCAACGCCAACTACGGCGGCGCGCGGCTCAACATGGCCCGCGGCGCGGCGATCGGCAACCTCTACGACATCGGCTGGGCCAACGACATCGAGTCGATGAACTGGTGCTGAGCACGTTCCTGCGGCCGGCCGGGGGTTCCGCCCCCGGCCGGCCTGTTCCGAGGGGAGGATCGCTTCGATGCGTACGCGCGGCGTTGCGCTGCTGGCAGCCGCCGTGGCCGCCGGGGTCCTGGCCGGCTGCGGGGAGCGGCCCGGCACCGAGCCGCCCGGTGCTCCCAGCGCCGCCACGGTCGACCTGATCACGCAGGCGGGCGGGTATCCCGAGCGGCGGCACCGGATCGACGTGGCGGAGGTGGAGCTCACCCGCCGGTGCATGAGCGCCGCGGGCTTCCGCTGGGACGGCGCCGCCGAGGCCTGGAACCCGGAGGCGGCGGAGGGCTCGACGATCAGCCTCGACCATCTGCGCGAGCACGGGTACGGGCTCTCCGGTGGCCCCGGCGGTGGGGAGCCGGGCGCGGCCGGTGACGAAGCCTCGCGCCGGGCCCTGTTCGGCGACGCCGCCGACATGGGGGAACTGGTGTCGCCGCGGGGCGCATCGTTCCGGTATCCGCGGCAGGGATGCGGCGCGCAGGCGTACGTCACGCTCTACGGCGACCTCGACACCTGGGCCCGGATCTCCTATCTGCCGCAGGAGCTCAATCTGCAGCTGGACGAGCGCGCCCGGGCGGACCCGCGCCATGCGGCCGAGGTGGGGGAGTGGCGGACCTGCATGTCCGCGCACGGCCACCCGTACGCATCGCCGGAGGACGCCGTGGACGAGTTGCGCGACAAGTTCCGCACCGACCACCGCTCCCCGGCGCAACGCAAGGCCGAGGAGATCGATATCGCCGTGCAGGATGCATTGTGCGATCGGGAGGTCGGAAAGACGACGACCGCGCTGGAGATACGCCGTGAACTGGCCCGGCGATTGCCCGCCGATGACCTTGCGGAGATGTCTCGGCTGTCGGCGTTGTTCGGGCTCGCGGAAGAGCGCGCGAGGACGCAGATGCCCAGCTCGAGCGCGCCCCCGGCGGAATGATCACCGAATTCTGATGTGTCGGCGAAAACTGTCCAAATATAGATACTGGCGATTCCTTAACACATGTGTCATGGTCGCACGGTAGGTCGTTGACGGGGGTCGACCGAACGGGGTGCGCCGATGATTGCTGTGCGTCTGCTGGGTCCGGTTCAGATCTTTTCCGGGCAGGATTTCGTCGATTGCGGACCGGCGCGGCAGCGCTGCGTCCTGGCCGCGCTGGCGGTCGACGCGGGGCGGCCGGTGCCGATCCCGACGCTGATCGATCGGGTGTGGGACGAGAGCCCGCCGCAGCGCGCCCAGCATGCGCTGCAGGTCTATCTGTCCCGGATCCGCGGCGTCCTGGCCGAGGCCGGGACCGAAGCCGAGGCCGGTTCCGGAGCGAGCGCGGGGATCAGCCGTCGCAGCGGCGGCTACGCCCTGGAGCTCGGCGGCGGCCGGCTCGACCTGGCCGGGGTCCGGGCCGCGCTCGCCCTGGCCGCCCGGCCCGGGATCACGCCCGACGTGCGGGGTGACGCCCTCGAGCGCGCGCTGCGGCTCTGGGAGGGTCTGCCGCTGGCCGACCTGCAGGGCCGGTGGGTCGATCAGGCCCGGCAGCAGTGGCGGCAGCTGCGCCTCGAGACCTTGATCCGCTGGGCGGGCGCGCGGCTCGAGTCGGGCCGGGCCGACGAGGTGATCGGCGCGCTGTCCGGCGCGATCGCCGACTTCCCGCTCGCGGAGCCGCTTCGGGCGGCGCAGATGCGGGCGCTGGTCGCGGCCCACCGGCGGGCCGAGGCACTGGCCGCGTACGAGTCGGCCCGCGCGCACCTGGCCGAGGAACTGGGCGTGGACCCCGGGCCGGAGCTGACCGTGCTGCACCGCGACATCCTGCGGGGGCAGGTCCCGGCGCCCGCCGCCGTGTGACGGCAGCGACCAGGCGGGGCAGGTCCGGCGCCCGCCGGCGCATGACGGGAGCGCTCAGGCGGAGCCGCGGACGACGAGCGTGGCCGGCAGGGTGGTGGGTTCGGGGGGCGCCGCCGCGTCCTGGAGCATCGCCATCAGGGACTCGGCCGCGGCCGTACCGAAGCCGGTCTTGTCCTGCCCGATGGTGGTGAGTCCGGGAGGGATCAGCGCGGCGATCTCGATGTCGTCGAACCCGACGACCGCGATGTCGCCCGGCACGCTCAGCCCGGCCTCGTGGATCGCGCGCAGCGCCCCGATCGCCATCTCGTCGCCGGCCGCGAACACGGCGGTCGGCCGCGGATCGCGGGCGAGCAGCTGCCGCATGGCCGTGTGGCCACTGTCCAGATAGAAGTCGCCGCCCGCGATGTCGGCGTCGGCGAGGGGGATGCCCGCCGACGCGAGCGCCTCCCGGAAGCCGGCGAGCCGCTCGGCGGCGGGCAGGGTGCGGAGTGGGCCGGTGATGGTGGCGATCCGCCGGTGGCCGCGTTCGATCAGGTGGGCGGCGGCCAGCCGCCCGCCGCCGGCGTTGTCCGACGTGACGTAGGTGCAGGTGGGCCCGGTGAACCGCAGGTCGAGCGCGACGCAGGGCACGTCGGCATCGACGAGCGCCAGCACCGCCGGGTCCCGGCTGCCGTTGTCGATGATGACCACGCCGTCGACGTTGTGCCGCCGCACCGCCCGCAGGAAGCGCTGCTGGTCGTCGCGGCCGGCACCCCGGTCGGGGGCGAGCATGAGCAGGTGCAGCCCGGCCATGCTCAGTGCGCTCTTGAGCGCGACGAGGATGTCCTGCAGGAACGGGTGCCGCCAGCCGGGGCGGCGGTGGTCGGTGTCCCAGACGAGCCCGACCATGTGGGACTTCTTGGTGGCGAGCGTGCGGGCCGACTCGTTCGGCAGGTAGCCGATCTCGGCGGCCGTGGCGAGGACGAGCTGGCGGGTGTGCGAGCTGACGACCTCGGGGGTGTTGAAGACCCGCGACACGGTGGCCACGGAGACCTTGCACCGGCCGGCCAGCTCTCGGATCGTGGTCATGTGAACGCCCCTATGTAACCGGTTTCAGGACCGTAACAGCGACGTGTCACGGACGTCAATGCTTCGTTGCTGTTACGTGTTCGTGACTTGACGGGCGGGGGATCGATGGGGGCAAACTCATGGCGCACCGGAGCCCATCCGCCCCGGTCGATTCCCCGGCCGCACCCTCCGCCGGACTCCGAGTACCTCGCACCTTCTCGTTGATGCGCACGATGTAACCGGTTTCATGTAACCGATTACATACGACAAAAAGGGAGAACGGACATGCTCGTGTCTCGAACGGCGCGCGCCCTCGCCGTGGGACTGGCCGCTGTCACGCTGGCGACCGCCTGTGGCGCAGGCGGCGGCTCCGGCGGCGGCGACGGCAACGTCACGCTCAACGTCAACCTCTTCGGCAACTTCGGCTACCAGGAGCTCTACGACGAGTACGAGAAGGCGAACCCGACCGTCAAGATCGAGGAGCGGACCGCCGCGTACAACGACCATCACCGCAACCTGGCCACCCACCTCGCCACCGGCAACGGCGCCGCCGACATCGAGGGCGTCGACACCGGGTTCATCGCCCAGATGCGCAACGCCGGCGCCCAGTTCACCGATCTTGGCAAGGAGCGCGAGAGCGAGTACCTGCCCTGGAAGTGGCAGGCGTCGCTGACCAAGGACGGCAAGCAGATCGGCTACGGCACCGACGTCGGCGGCCTGGCCATCTGCTATCGGCGCGACCTGTTCGAGAAGGCCGGGCTGCCCACCGAGCGCGACGAGGTGTCCGCGTCCTGGGCCGAGGGCTGGGACAAGTACATCGCGGCCGGTCGCAAGTACACCGAGAAGGCGCCCGAGGGGACCGCGTTCTTCGACGGCGGCGGCGCCCTCTACAACGCCATCATCGGGCAGGCGCCGGTCGGCTTCTACAGCGAGGACGACACCGTCGTCGTCGCCAGCAACCCCGAGGTGCGCAAGGCCTGGGACCTGGTCGCCGAGGCCGTGCAGAGCAACCTCTCGGCCAAGCTGGTCGAGAGCTCGCCGGAGTGGAACAACGGCTTCGCCAAGGGCCAGTTCGCCACCATCGCCTGCCCCGCGTGGATGATGACGAAGATCAAGGACCAGTCCGCGAACGCCTCCGGCAAGTGGGACGTGGCCGCCGTGCCCGGCGGCGGCGGCAACTGGGGCGGCTCCTACCTCACCGTGCCCAAGCAGGGCGAGCACGTCGAGGAGGCCAAGAAGCTCGCGGCCTGGCTCACCGCGCCCGAGCAGCAGGCCCGGGTCTTCACCTCGCAGGGCTCGCTGCCGTCGATCCCGGCGCTGTACGACAAACCCGAGATCGCGCAGTACAAGGACCCGTTCTTCAACAACGCGCCGGTCGGCCAGATCTTCACCACCAGCGCGAAGTCGCTCAAGCCGCAGTACCAGGGCCCGCGCACCGGCGACATCCAGACCACCATCCGCGACGGCCTGGTCCGCATCGAGCAGGGCAAGCAGAGCTCGGAGCAGTCCTGGCAGCAGACCGTCAGCGACGTCGAGCGTCTCGCCAAGTAGCCCATCCCGCACGGCCGGCGGTGCCCGCACCGCCGGCCGTACCGGCGACGACGAAGGACCGACGATGGCACTGACCTCCCTGACCAACAAGCTCGACACCAAGGGCTCGCCCTACCTCTACATCACGCCGTTCTTCCTGATCTTCGGCGTGTTCGGGCTGTTCCCGCTGCTCTACACCGGCTACGTGTCCCTCAACGACTGGGACCTGCTGGACTCCGGCGCGCACGAATGGGTGGGCCTGGCGAACTACCGCGAGCTGCTGGGGGACCCGTACTTCTGGAACGCGCTGGGCAACACGCTCAGCATCTGGGTGCTCTCCACGGTGCCGCAGCTGCTCGTGGCGCTCTGGATCGCCCACCTGCTCAACCACCGGCTGCGCGCCCGCACCAGCTTCCGGATGGCCGTGCTGCTGCCCAACATCACCTCCATCGTGGCCGTGACGATCGTCTTCACCCAGATGTTCGGCCGCGACTTCGGCATGATCAACTGGCTGTTCGGGCTCGTCGGCGCCGGCCCGATCGACTGGCAGGCCGACACCTGGAGCTCGCACCTCGCCATCTCGCTCATCGTCGCGTGGCGCTGGACCGGCTACAACGCGCTCATCTACCTCGCCTCGATGCAGGCCGTCCCGCACGACCTCTACGAGGCGGCCTCGCTCGACGGCGCCTCGTCGAGCCAGCAGTTCTGGCGCATCACCGTGCCCCAGCTCCGCCCCACGATCATCTTCACCGCGATCATCTCCACGATCGGCGGCCTGCAGATCATGGCGGAACCGCTGCTGTTCGCGGGCACCTCGACCCCCACCGGCGGCTCCGACCGGCAGTTCCAGACCGCCGCGCTCTTCATGTACGAGCAGGGGTTCCGCGAGTTCCGGTTCGGTTACGCCTCCGCGATCGCCTGGACGCTCTGCCTCGTCATCGCCATCTTCGCGATCGCCAACTTCCTGCTGACCCGGCGCATCGCCAACGAAGACTGAGAGGGTGCCGCCCGTGACCGTACTCGCCAAACCCCCGGCCCCCAGCGCCACACCGCCCGCGGCGCAGCGACCGGCCCGCCGCCGCAGCTTCGGCTTCCCGCGCCGCGCCTCGCCCTGGACCTACGCCGCGCTGCTCGCGGTCGTGGCCGGCTCGGTCTTCCCGCTCTACTGGTCGTTCGTCGTGTCGTCGCAGACCAGCGACGCCGTCGCCCAGGTGCCCCCGGTCCTGGTGCCGGGCGGCCACCTCTTCGACAACATCGCCCGCGTCTTCGACTCCACCGACTTCGCCCAGGCGCTGTTCAACTCGCTCATCGTCAGCGGCTCCGTGACGATCTCCGTGGTGTTCTTCTCGACGCTGGCCGGCTTCGCCTTCGCCAAGCTGCGCTTCCGCGGGCGCAAGATCCTGCTCGTGCTGGCCATCGCCACGTCGATGGTGCCCCAGCAGCTCGGCATCATCCCGCTCTACCTGCTGATGTCGGAGTTCGGCTGGACCGACCACCTCGCCGCCGTCATCGTCCCGGGCCTGGTCACCGCGTTCGGCGTGTTCTTCATGACCCAGTACCTGGGCCGTGCGGTGCCCGAGGAACTGCTCGAGGCGGGCCGCATCGACGGCTGCAGCACGTTCGGCCTCTACTGGCACGTGGTGCTGCCGGTCGCCCGCCCCGCCGCGGCGGTCCTCGGCCTCTTCACGTTCATGCAGGCGTGGAACGACTTCTTCTGGCCGCTGGTCGTGCTCCAGGACAACGCCACGGTCCAGGTCGCGCTGTCGTCGCTGGCCAGCGGCTACACCACCGACTACACCCTCACCCTGACCGGTACGCTGCTGGCCACCCTGCCGATCCTGGTGATCTTCATGGTCCTCGGGCGTCAGATCGTGGGCGGCATCATGCAAGGAGCGATCAAGGGGTGACACCCTTCTCTTGTCGCCACAGAGTTGCGAACATCCGCGAAGGAGTCCGATGACAAGTCCGGAACTGCCCGATGTGCCCGCGGGGTTCGTGTGGGGGGCCGCCACGGCGGCGTACCAGATCGAGGGGGCGGTGACCGAGGACGGCCGCGGGGAGTCGATCTGGGACACGTTCAGCCGCCGGCCCGGTGCCGTGGTGGGCGGGAGCTCCGGCGCGGTGGCCGCCGACAGCTACCACCGCTGGCGCGACGACGTGGAGCTGCTGGACGGGCTCGGCGTGGACGCGTACCGGTTCTCGATCGCCTGGCCGCGGGTGCTGCCGGCCGGGGCGGGCGCGGTCAACGAGCCGGGGCTCGACTACTACGACCGGCTCGTGGACGCGCTGTGCGAGCGGGGGATCCGCCCGTTCGTGACGCTCTACCACTGGGACCTGCCGCAGGCCCTCGAAGACGGCGGCGGCTGGCGGGTGCGGGGCACGGCGGAGCGCTTCGCCGAGTACGCCGCGGTGGTGGCCGGGCGGCTCGGCGATCGCGTGCGGGACTGGATCACGCTCAACGAGCCGTACTGCTCGTCGATCGTGGGCTACGCGGAGGGCCGGCACGCGCCGGGCGCGGTCGAGGGGCACGGCGCGCTCGCGGCGGCCCACCACCTGCTGGTCGGGCACGGCCTGGCGGTGCAGGCGCTGCGGGCGGCCAGCCCCGGCGCGCGGGTCGGCATCACGCTCAACCTGTCGCCGGCGGTCCCGGCGAGCGACTCGGCGGCGGACCGGGCGGCCGCGGACCGGATGGATCTGCTGGTGAACCGGCAGTTCACCGATCCCGTGCTGGGCGGCGCCTATCCGGAGGGCTTCGAGCAGCTGTACGCCGGGGTGAGCGACCTGTCCTTCCGCCGCCCCGGTGACCTGGAGCTGATCGGCGCGCCGCTGGACTTCCTCGGCGTCAACTACTACTACCGGATCCACGCGGCCGACGCGGCGTACGGCGAAAGCGACCCCGCCCTGCGCAGTGCCTGCGACATCGGCGTGCGGTCGGTGCCCCGCGAGGGGGTGGCGGTCACCGACCTGGGCTGGCCGATCGAGCCGCAGGGTCTCTACGACACGCTGACCGGGCTCGCCGGGCGCTATCCGTCGCTGCCGCCGGTCTACGTGACCGAGAACGGCGTCGCCGAGCTGCGCGAGGACACCGGCGACGACCCGCGGCGGATCGCGTTCGTGGCGGAGCACCTGGCGGCCGCCGCGCGGGCGGCCGCCGATGCCCCCCTGGATCTGCGGGGCTACTTCTACTGGTCGCTGATCGACAACTTCGAGTGGGCCCGGGGGTACGGCCCGCGCTTCGGGCTGGTCCACGTGGACTACCCGACCGGGGAGCGGACGCCCCGGGCCAGCTACCACTGGCTGCGCTCCCACCTCGCGAAGGCTACGAGCAGGCCGTCCCGCTGAGCTTCACCGCCGCCGGTGCCGTCGCGGTGCCGGTGGCGGTGAACCCGACGGTCAGCGAGGACCCGGGCGCGAGGGCCTGGCCGGTGGCGGTGACGGTGGTCCCGGACTGGCTGACGGTGGCGTTCCAGCCGTTGGTCAGCGTCACGCCCGCGGGCCAGGTCCAGGTCACGGTGCCGGGGCTCGCGGCGGCGGTGCCGGTGTTGCGGACCGTCAGCGAGCCCTGGAACCCGCCCTGCCACGCGTTGTCCTGCCGGTAGCTCGTGGTGCACGCGCCGGCGGGCGGCGGGTCGGTGGGTCCGCTGCCGCCGCCGCCCACCGGGGCGATCAGGTACGGCTGCAGAATGGCCTGCTTGGCGGTGTTGACAGTGGTCCAGTCGTCGTTGGCGATGCCGCCGGTGTCGCCGGAGTTCGGGTTCCACGACCAGTAGGTGAACGACATCCCGGTCGCCCCGGCGCCGGTGTAGGCCATCAGCTCGCGCAGCCACACCTTGTCGACGTCGTTCTGCAGGGTGGAGCCGAACTCACCGATCATGATCGGGGCGATGTTCTGCTTGTACAGGTAGCCCCAGTACTTGTCCCAGATGGCCGGCATGTTCGCCGGGAAGCTCGGGTCGTCGAACCACTTCTGCCGGAACACCGACGTGGCGTACTCGTGCGGGGAGTAGACGAGCCGGTTCGCCACGTTCAGCCGTACCGGGAATTGCCCTGCCTTGCTCAGGTTGCCGCCCCACCAGCCGCAGTCCTCGTCGTTGCTGGGGTCGTTGTCCCAGGTGTCGGACAGCCCGCCGCTGGGGCAGCTGACGCCTTCGACAAAGATCAACCATTGCGGCTGTACGGCCAGAATGGCGTTCCCGGCGCGTTCCGCGGCCAGGCGCCAGTCGCGCGCCGGGTCGCCACACCCCCAGCAGGCGCCCGTGGCGTCGGGGTTCGTGCCCTCGGCGTGCGGCTCGTTGTGCAGGTCCGCGCCGATCACCGTCGGGTTGCCGGCGTAGCGGCGCGCGAGGGACTGCCAGTTCGCGATCCAGGTGCTCTCGGGCACGCCGGCGGTGTACCAGAGCGCGCTCTGCCCGGCGGCGGTCGGGCGGTGCCGGTCGAGGATGATCCGCATGCCCTTGCTGCCCGCATAGTCGACGACCTTGTCGAGGATCTGCAGCGGCGACAGCCCGGCCAGGTCGGGGTTGACGTAGTCGTTGACGCCGCTGGCCGTGGCGCCGGGCTTGAGCGCGTCGTCGGAGAACGGCACCCGCAGCGTGTTGTAGCCGAGCCGGGCCATCGTGTCGAGCTGCCCGCGCCACGGGTTGTTCGACCAGAGGCCGTGGAACGTCTTGTTGTCGGTCTCCATGCCGAACCAGTTGATCCCGGTCAGCCGGACGGTGGCGCCGGTGCTGTCGAGGATCTGGTTTCCGCTGGTGTGCAGATAGCCGGTGCCCGTGCCGGCGGCGGGCGCGGCCGCGGCGGGGGCGGCCGGTGCGGCCAGGAGGGCCACGGCGGTGGCCGCCACGGCGAGGACGGATCGGAGGCGTGCTGAGGACACGGACGGGACTCCTTTGCGCCGGGGAGTAAGCATCGATTCCCCTGGTGGGCGGGGGTGCGCGCTCCCATGCAATCGAAGCTCATCGTTACATGGGAGCGCTTCCATGACAACGGTCAGCGCAGGGTCCAGCGCTGGTTCGCGGCGCCGGTACAGGTCCACAGGATCACCGGGGTGCCGTTGGCGGTGGCGTTGTTGCTGACGTCCAGGCAGAGCCCCGACGCCACCCCGCGGATCGTGCCGTCGGTGCCGGAGGTCCACTGCTGGTTGGTGCCGCCGTTGCAGTCCCAGAGCTGCGCCTTGGCGCCCGCGGCGGCGTTCAGCGGCGCGTCGAGGCACTTGCCGAGCGCCCGCAGCGTGCCGCCGGTCGCGGTCCACAGCTGGTTGGCGCCCGTCCCGCAGTCCCAGACGACCGGCTGGGTCCCGTTGGCGGTGTTGCTCTGCGGCACGTCGAGGCAGCGCCCGGACGCCGCGCCGACCAGGGTGGCCGAGGCGGGCGGCGGGGTGCTCGTGCCGCCGCTGACCCGCAGGACGGCCGTGCCGTGCGCGGGCACGCTCGCCGAGATCGCCCCGGTGCTGGTGGTGACGGCACCGGTCCACGCGTCGGTGAGCGTGAACGACGAGCCGCCCTTGCCGACGGCGGCCGCGCTGGTGGTGATCGTGGTCGCGCTGCCACCCTGGTTGTAGAGCGCCACCGCGACGTCACCGCCGGTCAGCGGCTTGGCGAGCACCCGCCGGGTGCCGTCGTTCGCGACCTGCACGCCCTGCCTGCCGAGCGGGTCCTGGTTGATCCCGATCAGGGCCCGGTTCGTGAGAATGGCCCGGGTGGCCGCGTCCATCGACCGGACGTCGTTACCGGCGATCAGCGGGGAGGCCATGACCGCCCACATCGCGAAGTGCGTGCGCATCTCCGTGTCGGTCATGCCACCCCGGCCGACCTCCATCATGTCCGGGTCGTTGAAGCCGCCGGGCGCCGCGTAGGAGGCGAGCGGCACGGTCACGTCGATGATGTTCTTGACGCCCATCGGGTAGCCGTTGGTCTGGCCGGTGTCCCACGCGTTGGTGATGTCCTCGGTCGTGCGCCAGATGTTGGCGACATCGCTCCAGTTGCGCTGCGGGCCGGTCTTCTCGTGGATGCTGTTGGAGTTGATGCTGTAGAGGATCGGGCGCCCGGTGGCGGCCAGCGCGTCCCGCATCCGGGCGAACGTGGTCGCCTGCTCGCCGATGGTCCCGGCCGGCGAGCACCAGTCGTACTTGAGGAAGTCGACGCCCCACGCGGCGAACTGCCGGGCGTCCTGGGCCTCGTGCCCGCGGCTGCCCGTCGCGCCCGGATAGGAGCCGAAGTACTGCGCGCAGGTCTTGTCCGACGGCACCTGGTAGAGGCCGAACTTGAGCCCCCGCGCGTGCAGGTAGTCGCCGAGGGCGCGCATCCCGCTGGGGAAGCGCCCCGGGTCGCCCTGCAGGTTGCCGGCCGAGTCCCGGTTCGGGTCGAACCAGCAGTCGTCGACGACCACGTACTGGTAGCCGAGGTCGCGCATGCCGCTGCTGATCAGCGCGTCCGCGGACTGGCGGATCAGCGTCTCGTTGATGTTGCAGCCGAACGAGTTCCAGGAGTTCCACCCCATCGGCGGGGTGCGGCCGACGCCGTTGTCCAGCGCCCGCGCGCCGGTGACGGGAACCACGGCGGCCAGGAGTCCGAGCAGGAGAGCGAGCGTACGTCTCATGGTGTCCCGATCGTGAGGCGGTTGACGGTGACGACGCCGCCGAGGGCTCGGGTGGCGTAGTTGAAGAGGCCGAAGCGGTAGCCCATGAAGAACTGCCAGTTGTTGTTCAGGGTGAAGGCCGGTCCGAGGCTGCGGAACGCCGAGCCGTCGGTGCTGTAGGAGAACGTCGCGGTGCGGCCCGAGCCCGGGCGGATGTCGGCGCTGACGCGCAGCCAGACCTTGCCGCCGCCGATCGTGGCGCCGGCCCGCTCGGTGCCGGTCCCGGTGGTGGTCCAGCCGCTGGTGCTCATGGTGAGCCCGTCGGTCATCGAGATCCGCGTGGTGCCGTTGTCCTTGCGCACGCCGATCCACGCCGACGAGTCGCGCAGTATGGCCAGGCCCGCCCGGTCGCCGTCCGCCATCGCCGAGAAGTCCAGCTCGGCGGTCGTCGTCGATGACGGGCCCTGGATGCGGCGGGTCAGGGTGTTGCGGGCGTTGTAGAGGTCCGGGGTGACGGTCGCGGTGGACAGCCGCAGGCCGTTGCCGACGCTGACCCTGCTCGGGTCGGGATTGTGATTCCACTCGTACGCGGGACCGAGCGCGCCGCCGCTGAACGTGTCCGTGCCGGTCATCGGGGTCACCGGCCGCCACGGCAGGTTCGGGCGCGGATAGCTCGCACCCCACCGGCCGTTGACGGTCTGCAGCACCGGCCAGCCGTCGCCGCTCCACGTGATCGGGGCCAGCGTCGGCATCCGGCCGCCCGGGTAGGCATCGGTGAACGCCATGTACCACCACTCGCCGGCCTGGGTCTGCACCAGGCCGCCCTGGTGCGGGACGCCGCCGCCGCTGATCGGGCCGGGCAGGTCGAGCAGGACCTGCCGCTGCTCGTACGGGCCCCACGGGCTGGCCGAGCGCAGCACGTACTGGCCGTTCGCGGGCCGGGTGAGCCAGATGTAGTAGTAGTTGCCGCGCTTGTACATCCGGGCGCCCTCGAGCGTGCCGATGCTCGCCGGGGTCCGGTAGACCGTCTGCGCGCGCACCTGGGAGGTCAGGTCGCCGGACAGCTGCGCGACGCTGATCGTGCCGTTGCCGTACGCGACGTAGGGCACGTCGTTGTCGAACATGAGCCCGGCGTCGTAGTAGCACGCGGGCAGGCGCGCCTTCTTCGACCAGCCGCTGCCGGCCGACGCGGAGGTGTAGACGTAGGTGCGGTTGAACTCGGTGCAGCCCAGCCAGTAGTAGGTGCTGTTGCTGGGCCGGTAGTTGAACGCCGACGCCCAGATGCCCTTGACGTAGGCGCGGCCGCCACTGAGGTCGTACGCGCCCGAGTCGAAGTCCAGCCGGGGCACCGAGTGCCCGGCGTGCTCCCAGTTGACCAGGTCGTAGGAGCGCAGGACCGGCGCGCCGGGGGAGTAGTGCATGGTCGACGCCGAGTAGTAGTACGTGTCGCCCACGCGGATGATGTCCCCGTCGGCGAAGTCCTGCCACACCACCGGGTTGGTGAACGTGGCCGGGTCCGCCGCCCGGGCGTCCGTGGCGGGCGCCACGTCCACCGCCCGGGCGCTCGTGGCGGGCGCCGGGCCGGCCATGCTCAGGGCGAGGGCGAGGCCGGCCGCGATCCACGATCGTGTGCTGCGCATCGGTTCCTCCTTGCGCAAGGGTGCCCGCCGGCCCGGACCCGGGCCGGCGGGTGTGGTCAGGACGCGCTGCAGGCGGGGGTGGCCGAGGGGCCGGTGCCGGTGCCCTGGAAGCCGAACTCGGTGGTGGCGCCCGCTGCGAGCCGGCCGTTGTAGTCGACGTTGGCGAAGCGGGCGGTGCCGGTGGTCCCGGAGTTCGTGGCGCTCCAGGTGCTCGTGACCGCGCTGCCCGAGGGCAGGGTCACGGCAACGTTCCAGCCGGAGATCGCCGAGGAGCCGGCCGTTACTCGGACCGTGGCGACGAAGCCGCCGTTCCACGAGTTCAGCGTCACGGCGGCGGTGCAGCCGGCGCCCGACGGCGGGTCCGACGGGGGCGGGTCGCTGGGCGGCGGGGTGGTGCCGCCGGCGTTGAGGGCGTTCAGAACGGCCGTGTACGCGGCCTTCTTGTTGCCCGACCCGTCGAACAGCAGCGGGTTGTCGCTGCGCCAGGAGTCGGTGTCCCGGATGCCCCACACGGTGATGCCGGTGCAGCGGGCCACCGCGAGGCAGGCCCGGGTGACGGCGGCGTAGATGGTGGCCTGGTTGCCGCCCTGCTGCACGTCGAGTTCGGTGATCTGGACGTCGACGCCGAGGTCGGCGAAGCGCTGGATGTTGGCCTGGTAGGTCGAGTCGAGGGTGGTGCCGAGGTGGGACTGGAGGCCGACGCAGTCGATCGGGACGCCGCGGGACTTGAAGTCGCGGACCATGGTGTAGATCCCTGTCGACTTCGCGTTGATGCCGTCGGTGTTGTAGTCGTTGTAGCAGAGCTTGGCGGCGGGGTCGGCCGCTCGGGCCGCGCGGAAGGCCGCCTCGATCCAGTCGTTGCCGGTGCGCTGCAGGTTGGAGTCGCGGCGCCCGCCGCTGCCGCCGTCGGCGAAGGCCTCGTTCACCACGTCCCAGGAGTGGATCTTCCCCCGGTAGTGGGTGGCGACCTGGGTGACGTGGTTGATCGCGGCGCTGCGCAGCGC
>CAKUMG010000038.1 GCA_934667465.1 uncultured Actinoplanes sp.
CTCGTTCTCCGCCGTCGCGGGGCTTGCCGCCCGGATCACCGCTGGGCTCGCCGATGACCGCGAAGCTGCACCGGCTGCCGTCGGCCCAGCCCTGCCGCTGCTGATCGAGCCAGGCCGCTGCCGTCTCCGGGGTGCCGGTGCGAACCCCGGTCCAGCGCAGCATCGCCTCGTCACCGGCGGCAGCGACGAGATCGGCGGCGTCGCCCGCACGCCAGGGGCGCAACGTCAGCCCCAGCCCCTCGATCACCGCCGCGACTCTAGCCCGGGGACGCCAGCCCCCGGGCCGCTCCGAACTCCCCGGCGCCGTCCGCGGCCGGCACCGGATCGTGTCAGGCCTCGCTGAGGAACGCCTCGATCGCTTCCACGACCAGCGCGTGATCCTCGGCCTGCGGCAGACCCGACACGGTCACCACCCCGACCACACCCACACCCTCGATCCGCACCGGGAACGCACCACCGTGCGCGGCGTAGTCGGCCGGGTCGACGCCGAACTTCGCGTCCAGCTGATCACCCTTGGCCGCCAGGCGCCGGCCTACCAGGTACGACGAGGCGGCGAAGCGCTCCACGACCCGGACCTTGCGGATGATCCAGTGGTCGTTGTCGGCGACACTGCCCGGCAGCGCCGCGTGGAACAGCTGCTGCGTGCCGCGCCGGATGTCCACCGCCACCGCCAGGTCCCGGCCCGTGGCCAGATCGACCAGCAGGCTGCCCAGGTGCCACGCGTCGGCGTTGTCGAACTTGCGGAACGTCAGCCGCCGCTCCTGCTCCTCGAGCCGCGCAACGAGATCATCTTCAGTCATGCGCCCATTCTGCGACACCGATCCCTCAGCGTCCCCGCCGCCTGCGCAACATGATCCCCCACACGCCGACGACCGTCAGGACCGACATCAGACAGCACACCGCCTTGAACACGAGCCGCATCTCCCATCCGGCGCTAAGGTCACTTGCGTGCGCCTGGCTACGTTCAATCTCCTGCACGGCCGCTCGCTGGACGACAACCTCGTGCACGCCGAGCGTATCGCCGCCGCTGTCGCCGACCTCGACGCCGACATCCTCGGCCTGCAAGAGGTCGACCGGGCCCAGCCCCGCAGCGGACTGCTCGACCTGACCGCCATCGCCGCCGAGGCCCTCGGCGCCCCCGTGCACCGCTTCGCCGCCGCCGTCGTCGGCACACCGGGGGAGCAGTGGCAACCCTGGCGCTCCGAGGGCGACAACGTCAACCCGCTGTACGGCATCGCGCTGGTCAGCCGCTGGCCCGTGCTGCGCTGGCAGATCACCCAGCTGCCCGGAGCCCCCGTACGGTCACCGGTCTGGACCCCCGACAACGGCATCATGCTGCTCAAGGACGAACCCCGCGTCCTGATCGCCGCCGTCATCGACGCCCCCGGCGGGCCGATGACCGTCGCCAACACCCACCTGTCGTTCGTGCCCGGCTGGAACCTGCGCCAGCTGCGCGCCGCCGTGCGCGTCCTGCGCACCATGCCCGCCCCGCGGATCCTGCTCGGCGACCTCAACATGCCCGCCGGCCCGGTGCAGGCCTTCACCCGCTGGCGGCCCCTCGCCCGCGGCGCCACCTACCCCAGCCCGTCACCGCGCGCCCAGCTCGACCACATCCTCGCCGACCCGCGCGGCGGCGACGCCCTCGGCCCGGTCGTGCAGGTCCGCACCCCCCGCGTCGGCGTCTCCGACCACCGGCCCCTGGTCGTGCACCTCGACCCGCCCGCGCACACCCGCTCCTCGTGACCGGCCGCCGCCGCATGTGACCGTCACGCCCGCGCCCGCGCCGCCGCGCGCCCTTTGACGGCGGCTGCGCGCTTCTTGACGGCGGCTGCGGCCGTGACCGGCGCCGGTCACGGCCGCTCACCCGCGCGCCTGGTAACCGGCGGCCGCGACCGCGATTCGCCGCCGGTGCGCGCCGCCGGCTCGGCGAACGCCCGCATGGGTGCGGCCGGCTGAGCGGCGTCCGCGCAGCACGTGGGGTGCGCCGCTCAGCCGCAGGGCGCCGGCTGCTCAGTGGGCGCTCACACCCGTACCTCATAGAGGGTTTCCAGGCCGTCCTCCTCGTCCCACTGCTCACCGACCCGCTCGAAGCCGAACCCGGCGATCGTCGCCAGCGACGCGGCGTTGTCCGGCGAGATGCTGGCCCGCACGATCCGCACCCGCGGGTCCTGCTCCGCGCGCCGCAGCAGCGCCGCGAGCATCGCCCGGGCGTGACCGCGGCGCCGGTACGCGGGATCGACCGTGTAACCGACCTCCACCCGCCCCTCGGCGTCCGGCGGGCCGTGGAAACCGGCATGCCCCACGACCTGCCCGCCGACGACCGCGGCCCGCGCCACCCACTCGGCGGCGGCCGGGTCGCGGGCGATGTCGTCGGCGCGCAGCTGCCACAGCCAGCGCTCGCTGAGCAGCCACGGGGTCAGCTCCACGCCGGCGGCGGCACTGGCGGCGGGCAGGTCACCGGCGAGCAGCGCCGGGAAGGGAAGTTCCACGAAAGTCACCACGCCGGAGATCCTAGGTGTGCCCGCAACCACATTGCGCGCAACTTAGTTGTGCACAATTAAATTGCGCACTACCTTTCAGGGCATGGACGAGCCCACCGGCCTCGAGTACATGGTCTGCTTCGACCTCTACGCCGCCTCCCGCAGCATGACGGCCCTCTACCGCCAAGAGCTCGACAAAGCCGGCCTCACCTACCCCCAATACCTCGCCCTGCGCGTCATCTTCCAACGCGGCAGCATCCGCGTCAGCGACCTCGGCGCCGCCCTCGGCCTCGACAGCGGCACCCTCTCACCCCTGCTCAAACGGCTCGAAGAGCAGGGCATCACCCTGCGCGAACGCGGCTACGACGACAAACGCACCGTCTGGACCCAGCTCAGCCCCAAGGGCATGCTGCTCTACGACAGCCTCGCCGACCTGCCCGAACGCGTCCGCTGCAGCCTCGACCTCAGCGACGACGACCTGCGCGACCTGCACCGCATCCTCGGCCGGGTCCGCACCAGCAACCCCGCCACCGCCACCGCCACCGCCACCGCCTGAAGGAGAACCACCATGCCGGCTGTCTACACCGCCTCCGCCACCGCCACCGGCGACGGCCGCAGCGGACACACCCGCTCCAGCGACGGCGTCCTCGACCTCGACCTCGCCGTCCCCAAGGAGATGGGCGGCCCCGGCGGCGCCCTCACCAACCCCGAGCAGCTCTTCGCCGCCGGCTACGCCGCCTGCTTCCACAGCGCCCTCAAGGCCGTCGCCCGCCCCCGCAAGCTCGACCTCACCGACACCGCCGTCACCGTAGACGTCGGCGTCGGCCCCAACGAGCAGGGCGGCTTCGCCCTCAGCATCACCATCGAAGCCGAGATCCCCAGCGTCGACGAGGCCACCGCCCGCGAACTGCTCGAGGCCGCCCACCAGGTCTGCCCCTACAGCAACGCCACCCGCGGCAACGTCGAGGTCACCCTCAACCTCGCCTGAGCAACCCCAAGACCGGGACCACCCCAGCCGTACGCAGGCAGGGGTGGTCCCGTCATCCCCGCCGCCCCCACCCCGTCCACCGCCACGCGGACCACGCGCCCGGGCCGAGCCCACCGCCCCTGCATGCCGCGCGCCTTCTCGCCGCCTCACGCGCGACACGGGCGCAGGTCCGGACGGGCTGCGCGGGACCCCGTGGGGGCTGCGGAACGCGGCGGGGCCCGCGGCAGCGTACGAAACGATCGGGCGAGTCCCTCGCGTCACAGGGTGACTGAACCACCCGCCGCCGGGTACGAAACACCGCGTCACCAGCACCGACGCGAAAGGCACACCACCATGCCGTACGTGACCGTCACCGACGACGTCCAGCTGCACTACCAGGACCACGGCACCGGCGACCCCGTCGTCCTCATCCACGGCTGGCCCCTGTCCGGACGCAGCTGGGAAGCACAGATCCCGGCCCTGATCGCCGACGGCCGCCGCGTCATCACCTACGACCGCCGCGGCTTCGGGCAAAGCAGCCAGCCCTGGACCGGCTACGACTACGACACCTTCGCCGCCGACCTGCACACCCTGCTCACCCACCTCGACCTGACCGGCGTCACCCTCGTCGGCTTCTCCATGGGCGGGGGAGAGGTCGCCCGCTACCTCGGCACCTACGGCAGCGAACGAATCAGCAAGGCCGTCTTCGCCGGCGCCGTCCCGCCCTACCTGTACAAGAGCGACGACAACCCCGGCGGCGCCCTCGACGACGCCACCATCAAGGAGTTCCAGGACGGCATCAGCACCGACCGGATCGCCTTCGTCGACGGCTTCGCCGAGAACTTCTTCAAGGCCGGCCGCAAGCAGAAGGTCAGCGACGCCCAGGTCCGCTACGCCCAGGAACTCGCCCACCTCGCCAGCCCCAAGGGCACCCTCGACTGCGTCGCCGCGTTCGCCCTCACCGACTTCCGCGGCGACCTCGCCAAGATCACCATCCCGACCCTGGTCATCCACGGCGACAGCGACGCCATCGTCCCGCTCGAGAACAGCGGCAAGCTCACCGCCGACACCATCCCCGGCGCCCGGCTCGTCGTCATCGAGGACGGCCCGCACGGCATCAACGCCAGCCACCCCGTCGAGTTCAACGAAGCCCTGCTCGCCTTCCTCAACAGCTGACCACACACCACCCCGGCGCTCCGGCACGGCGGGGGAGTCACGACCGTCGTGGCGCCCCCGCCATCACAACCTCGTGGCGCCCCGCACCACCACGACCCTTGCGACGCCCGCGCGGTCACGAGCCGATCAACTTCCCCAACGAGCGATTCGAGCGATTGGCCCGTACGGCCGCCCGCTGCTGAGCCGCGGTCACCTCGATGTAACCCTGCGACGTCGTCAGCGACGCGTGCCCCAGCAACCGCATGATCTCCGACGCGTTCGCCCCGTCCTCCGCCAGCCGCGTCGCGAACGTGTGCCGCAACGCATGCAACTGCGCCCCCCGCGGCACCCGATCCGACACCCCCGCCCGCCGGTAGCACGACCGCACCAGATACTGCAGCCCACCACGCAGCAGGGGAGCACCCCGCCGGTCCACCAGCAGCGCATCGGCGGGGCGCACCCGCCCGAACCGGACCCGGCAACTCTCCACGTACCGCTCGACCACCGCATCCAGCTCCGGCTCCACCGGCACCGACCGCGGCCGCCCGCCCTTGCCCGCCACCTCGAGCCGCCGCTCACCCGGGCGCCCCAGCACCGAACCCGCCCGCAACGCCAGCATCTCCGACAACCGCAGCCCGGCACACAACGCCAGCGCCAGCACCGCCACGTCGCGCTCCGGCCACGGATCCCGCTGCCGCTCGTCGCTCCGGTTCACCGCTTCGAGAAGCTGCTCCGGGGTGTCCTCACCACGCAACGGCTTCGGGGCGGGCGTGGCCTGCCGGGGCTTGCCGACCGCGGACATCGGGTTGCCGGCCACGATCCCCTCGACGACCAGGAACCCGAAGAACGAGTTCCAGCTCGACCAGGCCCGCGAGACGGAGGAGGGAGCCCGGCCCGCGGCGAACCCCGCGAACGCCGATCGCAGCACACGGGGGGAGAGGTCACCCAGCGTGATGGCGGCAGGGTCGGCGCTGCTTGCAGTTTCCGCGGCGTTTGCGGCGGCCAGGTGCAGGACGGTGGTGAGGTCGCGGCGGTAGGCGAGGAGGGTGTGCTCGGAGGGCTTACGGACCGCGCGGGCGGCGAGGAACTCCTCGACGAGCCGTTCGACCGGAACATCTGATCCGTCATGCATAAGGGATATTATGCATCATTTGTCCGTCTCTGGCGAGGGGCAGCCGGCGGGGGAAACCGGCCGGTGGGCCGCGTTCTTCCTGCTCGCTTGCTGCTCGGATGAGGCTGGCCGGCGGGGGCCCGGTTGCTGATCTTGGTCTTTACGGAGCCGTTGCTGATCTTGGTCTTTACGGAGCCGTCGTCGTCCAGATGAGCGACGCCGAGTCGTTCGCGGGCCTGACACGACGCGGCAAGTAGCCTTCATGGGGCCGCCTCGTACGGTAGGCAGCCTTCATGGAGCCGCCTCGTAAAATGCCGATTTCCCTCAGGGGCGTCGTGCCGGGGATTCGGCCGCAGGATGCGCTGGCGGGCTGCCCGCCACCGCGAGCGCCCAGCAGTGCGGCGCTCCCGGTGGCGGCGTTTTGTCCGTTTGCGGGGCCGGTTGCACGCTCAGGTTGACATAATGTCAATTATCGACCAGATATTGCGGGGCGAGGTTGTGCCCACTGTGGTGGCTTTGCGGCGGGCACGGCAGGATCTCCGGCATGACGTCGTCGTTGCGGTGGATCACAGGTTTTCTGGACTCCCCTTCACGGGCGGCGGAGTCGTTCTGGCAGTCGGTGACCGGCTTCGGGTTGTCGGCGCGGCGCGGGCCCGAGGGGCAGTTCGCGACGCTGACGTGCGCGGGCGCGGATGCGTACCTGCGGGTGCAGGTTGTTGACTCTCCCCCGTGGTCGCATCTGGACCTGCACGTCGGGGATGTGCGGGCGGAGGCGCGGCGGGTCGCGGGACTTGGGGCGTCGGTGGTGTCCGACGAGGGGTCGCTGGTGGTGCTGCGGTCGCCGGTGGGGCTGCTCTTCTGCCTGGTGCCGTGGGAGGGCGAGGCGGTGCGGCCGCCGGTGCCGGCGTGGGGCGCTCGGGTGGATCAGGTGTGCCTGAATGTTCCGGTGGCGGCGTTCGAGGCGGAGGCGTCGTTCTGGGTCGGGGTGACCGGCTGGGAACGGCGGGCGGAGGATTCGCCGGAGTTCGAGTCGCTGGTACGTGGTGCGGGTTTGCCGTTGCGGCTATCGGGATCCGGTTTCTGGTGAGTAGTGCCACTCCCCCTGCGTGCGGTGGGTTGAGTGCGGTTTTGTCGGTGCCGGCTGGTACAACTGACGGCGTTGGAACACGTGTTCGAGAAGGGTGGCGAGATGACGGCGGGCACCGGGGTGCGGGGGTTGAGCACCGAGGAGTTGGCGGGGTTCCGGGAGGCGCTGGCGGCGGGGCGCAAGCCGCGGGTGATGTTCACTGAGGCGGCGGGGCAGATCGCCGGGCAGGTGGGCCAGGTGGTGGCGCTGACGGATCCGGCGGAGTCGGACGAGTGGGTGGTGGTGCGGTTCGGCAAGGACGAGTTGCCGTTCGGGCCGGCTGATCTGCAGGTGCCGCCGAAGGGTGGGGTGAAGAAGGCTGCTCCCCCGGCGGCGGCGGTGCCGCCGACTCGGGTGGAGCCGGAGTTCGTGCTGGACAGCCCGGCGCCGCGGGCTGCTGCCCCCTCCCCTGCGCCGCAGGAGCCGGCGGCGGGCGCGGCGGGTGGGCCCGCGGAGCCGAAGGGTGCTGCGCCGGCGCCGCGGAAGGCTCCGGGCAAGGTGGCGAAGCCGAAGGCGCCGGCGGGGTTGACGGTGACGCTGGCCTATGCCGAGGGCGAGTGGACGGTGGCGGCCAATCAGGGGTCGAAGGCGCTGGCGAAACCGTATGTGATCAAGCCGGCCGAGGCGATGCGGATGGTGGCGCTGGTGGATGTTCCGGGGGTGCAGGAGGCGGTGGAGCAGATCCTGTCCGTGGAGCGGGCGGAGGCGGAGCAGCAGGCGGAGAAGTTGCGGGCGGAGCTGGCGGAGATCGAGGCGCGGTTGCAGGAGCTGCGCGACGCGGGCTGAGTCCGGGGGCCGCCTCTCCCCCGGGCTGCATCTCCCCGGCCCGGGCCGGGGAGTGGTGGCGGGGCGGCGTCCTGGTGGTGGGGCGGGTCAGGCGCGGTAGCCGTCGAAGAGGGGCCCGCCTGCCTGTTCGAGCACGGCGGTGGTCAGGGCGGTGAGTTGTCCGGGGTCGTTGCGGGCGGTGAGCCATCGGTCGGCGAAGTGGGGGTTCCAGTCGCGGAGGTCGCGGAGCAGCCATTTGCCGTGGCTGACCCAGCAGCCTGCGGTCAGGAGCGCGGTGCGGGCCGTTTCGGTCCAAAGCGTGGCGGCGATGACGGTGTGCTCGCCGGGGTCGGTGGCGTGGCGGAGGTCGTCGAGCAGGTCGGTCAGGCCGTAGCGGAGCCGTTCGCGTTCGGGGCCGGTCAGCGGTGGTGGGCCGGCGGCGAGGGCGGTGGCGCAACGGGCGGGCAGGTCGCCGGGGTCGCCGAGGATGGTGACGCCGTGGGCGAGCATGCGGTGGGTGCTGGGTTTGCGGGCCGCGTGTTCGTGTTCCAGGAAGCCGGCGAGGCGTTGGGGGGTGTGGACGAACAGTTCGACCGGCCAGCCGGCGAAGTGCAGGCTGTGGCGGTATCCGGGTTCGGTGGTGCGCATGACCACGATGTCGAGGTCGCTGCCGGGGGTGCGGCGGGGGCCGAGGACGCTGCCGGTGAGGATCGCCCAGGCGGCGTCGGGCACGTGGGCGTGTACTGCGGCGCGGGCGGCCTCCAGCGGATCCATCGGGTCACGTTACGCCGCGCGGAAGCCACCAGCGCCTCACCGGTGGGTGCGGCGGCGAGCAGCTGACCCGTTGCGGCGGACCGCGGTATCACGGGCTGGTGTGCTTCTGGGTGGGTTCGCTCGTCAGGCAGCGGCGCGCTCGCTGAGGTTCCGGCGTCGCCGGGCGGGTTCGGCGAGCGCCGGTGGGACGTGCGCCACGTCGATCGGGCCGAGGTCGGTGCCGGGTGGTACGACCTCGTCGATGAGGTCGAGGGTGTCGTCGTCGAGGACGGTGCCGGCCCCGGCGAGCAGGTCGTCGAGGTGTGCCATGGTGCGGGGGCCGATGATGGCGGAGGTGACGGCGGGGTGACTGACCACGAAGGCGAGGGCCAGGTGGGTCAGGGACAGCCCGGCCTGTTCGGCGATCGGGACGAGCTGTTCGATCGCGGCGTGTTTGCGTTTGTCGGTCAGGTGCTGGGGCAGCCAGTGCAGGCTGTTGGCCGGGATCGGTTCGCCGCCGGGGCGGAACCGGCCGGTGAGCAGGCCCGCGGCGAGCGGGCTCCAGATCATCGCGCCCAGGCCGTACTGCTCGCAGACGGGCAGGACGTCGCGTTCGATGCCGCGGTTGAGGATCGAGTAGTGCGGCTGCTCGGTCCGGAACCGGGCCAGCCCGCGGCGTTCGGCCAGCCATTGTGCTTCGGCGATCTGGGTGGCGGGCTGCCCGGAGGTGCCGATGGCCCGGACCTTGCCGGCGCGCAGCAGGTCGGTCAGGGCGGACAGGGTCTCCTCCATGTCGGTGCGGTGGTCGACGTGGTGGACCTGGTAGAGGTCGATGTGGTCGACGCCGAGGCGGCGCAGGGAGTCCTCGGCGGCGGTGACGATCCAGCGGCGGGAGTTGCCCTGCCGGTTGGGGTCGGTGCCCATCGGCCCGTTGAACTTGGTGGCCAGGACGACGTCGTCGCGGCGGCCCTGCAGGGCTTTGCCGACGATGCGTTCGGTGGCGCCGTCGCCGCCGTAGACATCGGCGGTGTCGATGACGTTGATGCCGGCGTCGAGGGCCTTGTGGATGATCCGCACACAGTCGCCGGGGTCGGGGTTGCCGTAGGGGCCGAACTTCATGGTGCCCAGGGAGAACGGGCTGACCTGGATGCCGGTACGGCCGAGGGTGCGCATACGCACGGGAAGCGCCTTTCGGGGTGAGTGTGGTCGCAGGGACGAGGTGCACGGCTCGGGTCGGGCCGTGCACCGGGGTGTGGTCAGCCGGCGTGGTTGGCGGTGATGTCGAGGGTCCAGATGACGCCGAAGCGGTCCTTGAGCATCCCGTAGAGCGGGGACCAGCCGGCCGGGCCGAGGTCCGCCATGATCGTGGCGCCTTCGGACAGGGCCTTCCAGTAGCCGGTGATCTCCTCGGTGTCGTCGCCGCGGACGGAGACGAAGAACGGCCGGTCCCCGGCGTCGTACGTCTGGTTCTCCCGCACGTCGTAGGCCATGACGTGGAAGCCCGCCTCGGTGCGGACCTCACCCCAGGAGAGCCGGTCGGTGTCGGCCGGGTGCTCGACGTCCTGGGCCTGGCCGTAGGTGAAGGCGATGACCTGCCCGCCGAAGACCGACTGGTAGAAGTCGAGCGCCTCGCGGGCCTTGTCCTTGAAGTTCAGGTGCACGGTGGTTTCGATGCCCATGGTGTTCTCCCTGCTCACGTCGTTGTTCTGACAGGGACGACATTCGCAGCAGTAGGTGCCAGTGTGTGTCACCTACTGCTGGAGGATCCACGGCTTTGCCGAGATCTCTGCGGCGATCACCCGGATTCCTCGTGCATCAGTGAGGGATGCCTCGGCCCCCGGACGCAACGCCGCAGTTCCGGCAGACTCTCCACAGGTCCCAGTCCCCCTGGCCGCAGACCAGGCACTCTCCGGCACGGTCGGCTCCTGCGGCGCATGCATCGAGTACCCGGTCCACCACGACGGGCAGCGGCTCGGCGGGATGCTTCCGCGGATCGGGACAGTAGGCGATGTCGTGGCAAGCCCGCGAGTCCCAGGGATGCAGCGCCGCCGGAACGCGGTGGCCCGCCCGCTTCTGCAGGCGTCGCTGGGCGGCGAAAGCGATAGCGCTCGTGAGCACCAGAGCGCGGGCTCTTTCCAGCTCGTCGAGGGCGCGGCCCAGCGATGCGGGAAAACTGGTCACCCCAGGATGATCACAGAGCCGGGCTGCCGGCCATCGACGCCGGTTCCTGCACAGAGCGGACGAACCACGACTGTGATGGGGCACAAGCGGTGCCGGCCGTCGGGCGGTTCGGGTGATCCGGTGGGGTGGCGGTGCATGCGATCATGGCCGACTGATGGAGGCGGCTGTGCGGGTACCGGTGGTGTGGCGGGTGTTGGTGCGCGTGGCGCGGGTGGTGGTGCCGTTGTTCTGCCGCCTGCGGGTGTCGGGGTCGGTGCCGGAGGGGGCGCGGGGCGGGCCGGTGATCCTGGCGGCGAACCATGTCAGCCCGGTGGATCCGGTGGTGCTGACCGCGGCGTGCGCTGTGGTGGGCGTGGCGCCGCGGTTCATGGCGACGGCGGGGTTGTTCGATGCGCCGGTGGCCGGGTGGGTGATGCGGGCGTCGGGGCATCTGCGGGTGGACCGGCACACGGCGCGGGTGGCGGAGGCGTTGCCGGCGGCGGTGGGCGCGTTGCGGGGCGGGGCGACGATCCTGGTGTACCCGGAGGGCCGGATCGGGCTGGATCCGTGGATGTGGCCGGAGCGGGGCAAGACCGGGGTGGCGCGGATGGCGGCGATGTCGGGGGCGCCTGTGGTGCCGGTCGCGCAGTGGGGTGCGCACGCGGTCCTGCCGTACGATTCGCCGCGCCGGCTGCTGCGTTCGGTGCTGCTGGCGATGTGGCGGCGCCCGGTGGTGCAGGTGCGGTTCGGTGAGCCGGTGGAGCTGGCGGACCTGACCGGTTCGG
Source organism: uncultured Actinoplanes sp. (assembly GCA_934667465.1). Taxonomy (GTDB): domain Bacteria; phylum Actinomycetota; class Actinomycetes; order Mycobacteriales; family Micromonosporaceae; genus Actinoplanes. The sequence goes on from CAKUMG010000038.1 coordinate 11,303, forward strand.
CGGGTGCGGTGGCGATGCGTGCCACCGACCGGATCATGTCGTCGATCGCCGGCACGCTGCGTCCCCTGCGCGAGGAGGAGCCCGGACTCCCCCGGTACGTGGATCCGACCCGCCCGGTCGACCTGACGCGGGTCCGCCGCCGCGACCTCGCCGCCTGACCGCCGCGACGAGAACGGCGTCACCCGCGGCCCGGCCCGGCCCGCAGTGGTGCAGCCGAGCGGTGCGCGCGGCACCGGCGCGGTCGTCGCCACGGCCGCGGCGAGGCGGGGTTATCGGGGCGTGCGGCGGTCGAACACGACGTGCCGGGTTCCGGTGGGCTCGTCGGCGAGGTGGGCGGCGATCTCGGGTGGCAGGAAGTTCGCGCTGTCCAGGTCGGCGAGGCGCAGCCAGCGGAAGCGGTGGCCGCCGCGGTCGGTGACCGGGCCGGGCAGGACGTGGTGGCCGAGAGCGTAGTAGCAGCTGACCTCCTGGTGGAGGACGCCGTCCTGGTCGCGGATGCCCTCGGTGATCAGGAAGGGCGGGCCGGTGACGGTCACGTCGGCGGCGAGCTCTTCGCGTAGTTCGCGGGTCAGGGCCTGCGCCGAACTCTCCCCGAAGTGCACCCTGCCACCGGGCAGGAACCAGCCGTCGATGTGCTCAACCGCGCACACCAGGATCCGGTCGCCGTCGCGGATCACGGCCGCGGCCCGGTACTTGAACTCGCCGGCCGGTCCGGTCCAGGTGATGTCGTCGTGGTCCACGTTCCCCCGCTTTCCTCGGCACCGGTGGGGAGGATACGGGTGCTCGACGTCCCCGCTCCGGCGCCGGGGCGACATTAGACTCCGCGGCCATGGGACTGCTCACCTTCAGCATCAATGTCACCCTGGACGGTTGCGTCGACCACGAGGAGGGGATCGCCGACGACGAGACGCACGCCCTGTTCACCCGGCTGATGGACGCCAGCGGGGCGATGCTGTGGGGCCGGGTCACGTACGAGATGATGGAGGGCCATTGGCCGGCGGTTGCCCGCGGTGACGTGGAGGCGGCGCCGGCGATGCGTGAGTGGGCGCTCAAGCTGGAGGACAAACCCAAGTACGTGGTGTCGTCGGCGCGTACGGACTTCCCGTGGGCCAACAGCCACCACCTCGCCGGTGATCTGCGGGCGGGTGTGCAGAAGCTCAAGGACGAGAACCCGGACGGGGTCCTGCTCGGCAGTGGCAAGCTCGCGACCGAGCTCGACCGCCTCGACCTGATCGACGAGTACCGACTGCTCGTGCATCCCCGGATCGCCGGTCACGGCCCGACGCTGTACCAGGGCGGGCTGCCCGGCACGCGCCGGCTCGAGCTGGTCGCGGCGGACCCGCTGGGCAACGGCGCGGTGGCCGTGCACTACCGCCGGGCGCGCTGAGTCACCTCACGCGGCGGTCGTGTCACTATCCTCGCGGATATTGGCATTGCCGCCGCTGGAGTGTGTGGATCGTGCGCGCGACGCTGAGGGGGAACCTCCCGTCCCGGCGCCACGATGAGGAACCTCCTGGATGTCTGATCTGATGAAGGCCGTAGTGCTCCCCCGTTTCGGCGGTCCCGATGCTTTCGAGGTGCGCGACGTCGCCGTGCCGCGCGTCGGGCCCCGCCAGGTGCGGGTGCGTGTGCATGCGACGGCCGTCAACCCGCTCGACTTGCAGATCCGGCGCGGGGACTACGCCGATCAGGTGCCGCTGCCGGCGATCATCGGGCACGACGTCTCCGGCGTGATCGAGGAAACCGGATCCCACGTGAGCGAGTTCCGTGCCGGTGATGCGGTGTACTACACACCCCGGATCTTCGGTGGCTACGGCTCCTACGCCGAGCAGCACGTCGCTGACGTCGGCCTCGTGGGCCGCAAGCCGGAGAACCTCAGTCACCTGGAAGCGGCAAGCCTGACCCTGGTCGGCGGGACGGTGTGGGAGGCCCTGGTGACGCGGGCGCGGCTGACCGTGGGTGAGACGATCCTCGTCCATGCGGGTGCGGGCGGTGTCGGGACGATCGCTATCCAGGTCGCGGCGGCGATCGGCGCGCGGGTGATCACCACGGCGAGGACCGAGGACCACGATTTCGTACGCGGCCTCGGCGCGGATGCGGCGATCGACCACACGTCGGCGGACTACGTCGACGCGGTGGCCGAGCTGACGGGCGGCACGGGGGTCGACGTGGTGCTCGACACGATCGGGGGTGACACCCTCTCCCGCAGCCCGCTGGCGCTCGCCGGTTTCGGGCGCGTCGTCAGCATCGTCGACATCGCGCAGCCGCAGAACCTGATCGAGGCGTGGGGCCGGAACGCCGCGTACCACTTCGTCTTCACCCGGCAGAACCGGGGGAAGCTGGACGCGCTCACCACGCTGGTCGAGCGCGGTCTGGTGCGGGCGGTCGTCGGCGCGGTCCTTCCGCTGGCGCGGATGGGTGAGGCTCACGAGTTGCTGGAGAGCAGGCGCTCGTACGCCCTGCGCGGCAAGGTGGCGATCGACGTGGCCGGGGAGACCGTCGCGCTGCCTGCTCGCCGTTCCTAGCGGGCGGCTGGGTCAGATGCGGCCGTTAGTTGCGGCCGGAGAAGGTGGCGCGGTATTCCGAGGGCGACACGTCCAGGAGCCGGCGGAAGTGCAGCCGCAGGTTCGACCCGGTGCCCAGGCCGACCTGGTGCGCGATCCGGTCGACCGGCAGCCTCGTGCTCTCCAGAAGCTCGCGGGCGGTGTCGACCCGTGCCCGCAGGATCCACTGCAGCGGGGTGCTGCCGGTCTCGGCGGTGAAGCGGCGCAGGAACGTGCGGGGCGACATCCGCGCGTGTGCGGCGAGCCCGGCGATCGTGAGCGGCTGGCCGAGCCGGGTCAGGGCCCATTCCCGGGTCGCGGCAAGCGTGTCGCCGTGGGCTGTCGCGCTGGTCCTCGGCAGGTACTGGGCCTGGCCCCCGGTCCGGTAGGGCGCGGTGACGAGCCCGCGGGCGATCTCGTTCGCCGCGCTCACGCCGAGGTCGCGCCGGACGATGTGCAGGCACAGGTCGAGGCCGGCGGCGGCGCCCGCGGAGGTGAGGATGGATCCCTCGTCGACGAAGAGCACGTTCGGTTCGACGGTGATCCGCGGGTACCTTCGCGCGAGCTGTTCCGCCGCGTCCCAGTGCGTCGTGGCCCGCAGGCCGTCGAGCAGGCCGGCGTCGGCGAGGGCGAAGGCGCCGTAGCAGATCGACGCGATGCGGGCCCCGCGGGCGGCGGCGCTGCGGAGCGCTTCGTGGACCGGCGCCGGGACCGGCCGGCCCGCCGGGGCGTACCCGGGGACGATGATCGTGTCCGCGTCGGCGAGGGCGTCCAGGCCCCGCGGGACCGTGTAGCCGAAACCCCCGTGCGACGGCACCGTTGCGGCGGTGACCCCGCAGGCGGACACCTCGTAGGGAAAGCCCGTCTCCGGATGGAACACCTCCGCCGGGATCCCGACGTCCAGCGGGAGCGCCCCGTCGAGGACGAGGACCACCACCTGATGCGGTCGCTGCATCACCCGGCTCCGATCCGGCCGGCACGCGCCGGCCGCGTCGTCATCCTCGCACGTGCGGGCATGACCGCCATCCCCTCGGGGACAGCGCCGCAGCGCGGCAGGGATGATGCGCCGATGGGTTTCCGGTGGCTGCCGTTCCGGCGTGGTGAGAGGGTGCGGGCCCGTTCCGGGCTGCGAGTTCCGCCGGTACGGGTGATCGGGGCGCGGCGGTTGCGGCTGCTCGTCGCCGCCGCGGAACGGGAAGGGCTCGGCGTGGACGTCGGGGCGATCGGGCTCGACGCGCGCGAGGTGTACCTGCTCCTGCCGTACGGCTACGAGCACCGCCCGGTGCGGAGCTGGAAGTGCCGGGTGTTCGCGTTCGCCGGTGGCGTGGCGGAGGGCCGGGGCGCGATCCGGCTGGGCCGGGTGGATGTCGCGGCCGGTCGCTATCGGCGGTTGCGCCGGGGCCCGCGGCGGGTGGAGCGTCAGCTGTTGCACTGGCTGGCGTGGGAGGCCGCGGCGTCGTCGTGGGGCAGGCATCAGGCGACCGGGCGGGATTCGCCGGGCACCCCGGCTTCCTGAGGGGCGAGCCCGCGGCTCGGATCAGTGCTGCGGCAGGACAGTGCGGGTGCGCGGGCCTGGCATGGAACGAACACCACCGCTGACGCGGGCGGCACCACGGTGGCTCGGTGGCCGGGGTCAGTCGCGGCGCTGGCGGAGGTAGGCGAGGACGGCTTCGCGGGTGGTGCGGACGCCGAACAGGGCGCGGGCCTCGGCGATGCGGCGGTTGGCGGTGCGCAGGGACAGGAATTCGGCGGCTGCTGCGGCGGCGATGGTGTCACCGGCGGCGAGGCGGTCGAGCAGGGCGCGCTGCTCGGCGACCAGGGGGACGGTGCCGTCGCCGGCCGGGGCGGGGG
>CAKUMG010000039.1 GCA_934667465.1 uncultured Actinoplanes sp.
GGCCGAGCGCGACCGTCTTGCCGATGAACACGTTCTTGCGCGCGTAGCGGTACGTCTCCGTCACGGTCACCGTCGACGCGGGCTTGAACCCGGTCACCCGCACGGTGATCCGCCCGCGCTTGCCCACCGACGTCGCCGACAGGGTCACGGTCGGGACGGCATCGACGACCAGCGCGTACGGGTTGACGACCCCCGCGCCGAACGCCGCGTCCACGCCCGGGGCACCCGCGTCGTCGGCCGTGGCCGCGAGCGCCTGGCGCACCTGCGTCGCCGTGACGCCCGGGTGCGACGCCCGGTACAGCGCCACCGCCGCGGCCACCTGCGGCGCCGCCATCGACGTGCCGGACATGGCCACGTAGCCACCGGTGCGCGCGTTCAGGCTCCAGATCCCGGCACCGGGCGCCGCGACATCAGTGACGCCGCTGGTGTTGGAGAACGCCGCGATGCTGCCACCGGCCTCGGTCGCCCCCACCGCCACGGCCCCCGGCGAGGAAGCGGGCCACTGCGCCTTGTTGTCGCGGGCGCCGTTGTTGCCCGCGGCCACCACGACGGGCACGTCGCGGCCGAGCGCGTACGCGACCGCCTGGTCGTAGACCGCCGAGTACGCGCCCGCCGCCGAGACGTTGACGACCGTGGCGCCGTGATCGACGGCCCACACGATGCCGTCGGCCAGCGCCGTGGACGTGCCGGCGCCCTGGGCGTCCATGACCCGTACGGGCAGGATCGGCACTCCCGGCGCGAGACTGGCCACACCCGTCGCGTTGTTCGTGGCGGCACCGGCGATGCCCGCCACGTGCGTCCCGTGCCCCTCCGGGTCGACACAGCCGCGGCCGGCCGGGTCGAGCCCGTCACCGGTGAAGTCGGCGCCCAGGTCGCAGCGCACCTGACCGGGCGCGAAGTCCTCGTGGGCGGCGTCCACCCCGGTGTCGACGACCGCGACCAGCTGCCCGGACACGTCGACCGCGGGCAGGTCGTCGGCGCGCAGCTGGTCCAGGGCCCACTGCCGCGGCCGGTACGGGTCGTCGGGCGTGGCCGCGACCCGCACGGGCACCTCCACGGCGTACCCCACGCTGCCCGGCACCTCTTGGGCGCGGAGCCGCTCCTGCGCCGCCGTCCGCGCGTGCACCTCGACGAACGACGGGCGGCCCGTCGCATCCACCACACGGGCCACGGTGGTCACGACGGCTCCGTCGCCGGCGGCGTACGCGGGAGCTCCCGCAGTCAGCCCCGACGTCACCAGCACCGGAACGATCCACCACGCCCGCACACCGCACCGCCCTCCGCCCCGGACCCTCCGGCGCACAGGTGATATCGGCGTCACAGCGCCCCCGCTGAAGATGTCGGAGAGGGCGAATACAGGTAACACTGATCGCCATGACGAGTGACTCCCCGATCCGGCCCGAGATCGCCCCCTCGGGCACCGGCTGCGCCGAATGCACCGAGGCCGGCGGCTGGTGGTTCCACCTGCGGCGCTGCGCCGCGTGCGGGCACATCGGCTGCTGCGACACCTCGCCGAGCCAGCACGCCACCGCCCACTTCAAGGCCACCGGGCACCCGGTGATCCGCTCGTTCGAGCCGGGCGAGAGCTGGTTCTACGACTACGAGACCGAGGGCTCCGGGTCCGGGCCGCGGCTGGCCCCGCCCGAGCACCGCCCTCTCGACCAGCCTGTCCCCGGCCCTGCCGGCAACGTGCCGCCCGACTGGAAGCGTCAGCTGCACGCCTGATCGCTTCTCCCGCTCCCCTTCTCCCGCTCCCCGGCTCTCGCTCCCCCGAGGCCGGGGGATCAGGGTCGACTCGGGGCGACTCCCGATGCATCTGGGGTCCCGCCGGCCGCACTCTGGAGTCAGCAAGAAATCGCAGCGACGAAAGGGCAGCGACATCATGGGTTCGTTCTCCGACTCGATGACCCGCCAGGGCCTCACCCGCCCTCGTCAGGGTCGCCTCCTGGCCGGTGTGTGCGCTGGCCTGGCCCGCCGGTTCGGCATCGACCCGTGGCTCGCGCGGGCGCTGTTCGTCCTCATTCTGCTGGTGCTCCCGGGCAGCCAGCTCATCGTCTACCCGATCCTCTGGATCCTGATGCCCGCTGAGCACTGACCCCCGACGTCCCAGGCGCCGCACCCCTCTCCGGGGTGCGGCGCTTCTCTTTCCCCGTTCTGACGCGTTCACCTCGAAGGGCGAGCTGTTCGCCGGGGCTCTGGAGCAGCATCTCCGCACGACGGGCGAGCGGCAACGCGAGCTCGCCGAGGATCCGGGCCGCCCGGGCTACGAACGGCTCCCCCGGCAACCCACCCGCCTGATCGCCGCGGGGGTGCTTGCGCTGGTCAGGGGTTTGTGGTCGGTTGGCTAGGACACCGGCGCCGACGTCGAGAAGCACGACGATGTGTACCGAGCAATGTCTGAGCCAGGCCACCGTCTCCCGCCGGGGTGCGCTGGGCGGGGTCGCCGCAGCCGCAGCAGCGGCCGCGCTCACCGTCGCCCCGCCGGCCCCGGCGTTCGCGAGTCCGTTGGGCGGCTCGCGGAAGGGGCTGGTGAGTCTCACGTACCCGGTCACCACCACGTTCCCGGCGTTCAGTGACGGGGAGGAGCCGAGCCGCCGGACGCATGTGACGATTGCGGAGGACGGGTACTACATGCAGGAGTGGCGGCTGGTCGAGCACACCGGCACCCACGTCGACGCGCCCGGGCACTTCGTCGAGGGCGGCCGCCTCGCCACGGATCTGACCCTCGACGAGGTGATCACGCCGCTCGTGGTGGTGGACATCGCGGGCGAGGCGGCCCGCAACCCCGATGTCGAGGTCACGGTGGAGCATCTGCGGGCGTTCGAGCGGCGCCACGGGCGGATTCCGCGCGGCGCCGCCGTGGTGATGCATTCGGGGTGGGGTGCGCGGTCCGGGTCGGTGGCCGCTTATCGGGGCACCGGCCGGGACGGGGGGCTGCATTTTCCCGGGTTCGGGGTGGGGGCGTGCGAGTGGCTGCTGGAGAAGCGCACTGTCCGCAGCCTGGGTGTCGACACGTTGAGCATCGACCCCGGGCGGTCCGAGGCGTTTCCCGTGCACCTCACGCTGCTGGGAGCCGATCGCTACGGGTTGGAGAACCTAGCGAACGTCGGAGCCCTCCCGCCGCGGGGCGCCACGGTCGTCGTGGGGCTGGTCCCCTTCGAGCGCGGCTCCGGCGGCCAGGCCCGCATCTTTGCGACCTGGTGAGGGGAGCCGGGTCACGGCAACGCCCAGAAGACACAGCGCCCCGCCGCCGAGCGCCAGCGCGGTCGGCACCTCCCCCAGCGCGGCCCACGACAGCAGCACCGTGAACATGGGCACCAGGTACGACGAGACGCTCAGCCGCCCCGCGTCCATCCGCCGCAACGCGTACGCCCAGGTCGCGAACGCGATCGCGGTCGGGAACAGCCCCAGATAGATCAGCCCCAAGGTGGCGCCGGAAGAAGCCGTGGACAGATCGCCGAGCAGGTCGCCCGCCCAGGGCAGGCACGCCGCCGCGCCCGCCGCGCATCCGAGCCACGTGGCCGTGAACGGGTCCACCGTGACCAGGGCCTGCTTCTGCAGCAGCACGCCCACCGCATAGAGCGCCGCCGCGGCCAGCGCGAACAGCACGCCGGCCGAGTCGTGCCGTCCGGTGGAGGTGGCGATGGCGATGACGGCCACGCCGACGAAAGCGACAGCCAGGCCGGCGAGCAGCGGCCGCGGGAAACCCTCGCCCAGGTAGAGCCCGGCGAGCACCGCGATCAGAATCGGTCCGACGTTGACGACCAGCGCTGTCGTGCCCGCGTCGAGGTGGGTCTCGGCCGCGTTGACCATGACGGCATAAATCCCGAACCAGAGCACGCCGTACCCGATGACGAGCGCGAGCGGTCTCCCACGCGGCAGCCGGGGGCGGCGCACGAGGGCCACCGCGGTCAGCGCGAGCGTGCCGGTGAGCAGGCGGCCGAAGGCGAGCGAGCCCGGGCCGAACTCCGTGCCCGCCGAGCGGATCACGATGAACGCCGAGGCCCAGAGCAGCATGGTCACGCCCGCGGCGAGCAGGGGTAGCGCGGTGGCCCGCGATGTGGTGGTCACGATCACCAGCCTCGGGCAGCCCGAGTGTTCAGCACAAGCAACGAGTTCTTTCCCATTGTTAAGTTCGCCTGTACGGTCGACGCATGCTCGACCTCCATCGCCTCCGCGTCTTCCGGGCCGTGGTCGCCAGCGGCTCCGTGCACGCCGCGGCGGCCAGCCTCGGCTACACCCCGTCGGCGATCAGCCAGCAGGTGACCACCCTGCAGCGGGAGACGGGTCTCGTGCTGCTCGCGCGCAGCGGCCGCGGTGTCGAGCCCACCGCCATGGGGCTGGCCCTGGCGCACCGCGTCGACGGGGTCCTCGAGTCGCTCGGTGACGTCGAGTCGCTGGTGGCGGATCTGCGGGCCGGGCGCACCGGGTCGCTGTCGATCGCGTACTTCCCGTCGGTGGGTGCCGCGTGGATGCCGTACGTCGCCCGGGAACTGCTCGCCTCGTTCCCCGACCTGCGCCTCGATCTCGAACTGCGGGACGACCTGAGCACCGGGCCCGGGCAGCAGCCGGGGATGCAGATCCTGGTGGCGCCGCCGGACTTCCGCGGCACCCGGACCGCCCGCGCCCACCACCTGCTCGACGACCCGTACGTGGCGGTCGTGCCCCGCACCCACGACCTGGCCGGCGCCGCGGAGGTGCCGCTCGCCGCGCTGGCCGCCGAGCGGTGGATCGACAACGACTTCGCGCGCGGCTGGTGCCGGCAGAACCTGCTCGACGCGTGCCAGGCGGCCGGGTTCCTGCCGTCGTTCCGGATGGAGGCGCACGACTATCCGACGGCGATCGCGTTCGTGGACGCGGGCATCGGCATCACGGTCATGCCCCGGCTCGGCGCCGCGCGGCTGCCCGCCGGGGTCACGGTCGTGCCGGTGACGGCGCCGACCCCCGTACGGGCGATCCATGCGGTCGTCCAGGACGCCGTCGCGGACACTCCCCCGGCGACCCGGGCTCTCGAGATATTGCAGGCATGCGCGGCGGAGGCCGGGGCATAGGTTCGGGTTATGGAATATCGTCAGCTCGGCCGCTCCGGCCTCAGAATCTCGACCCTGACCATGGGCACCATGACGTTCGGCGGCAAGGGTGGCTTCGCCGCCGTGGGCTCGACCGATGTCGCCGAGGCGCGGCGGCAGGTCGACCAGTGCCTCGACGCGGGGATCAACATCATCGACACCGCGGACGTCTACTCCGACGGGCTCTCCGAGGAGATCGTCGGCGAGGTCCTCGAGGGCCGCCGCGACGACGTGCTGGTCGCCACGAAGGTCCGGATGCCGATGGGTTCCGGCCCCAACGACGCCGGCCTCTCGCGCCACCACATCGTGGCGGGGTGCGAGGCGAGCCTGCGCCGGCTGCGTACGGATCACATCGATCTTTATCAAGTGCACGAGTGGGACGGCCAGACGCCGCTCGAGGAGACCCTCGAAGCGCTCGACCTGCTCGTCAGGCAGGGCAAGGTGCGGTACGTCGGCGCGAGCAACTACGCCGGCTGGCAGCTGATGAAGGCGCTCGGCACCGCCGACCGCACGGGCACGCCGCGGTTCGTCAGCCAGCAGATCTACTACTCGCTGCAGGCCCGTGACGCCGAGTACGAGCTGATCCCGGCCGCGGTCGACCAGGGGCTCGGCGTGCTGGTGTGGAGCCCGCTCGCCGGTGGCCTGCTGTCCGGCAAGTACCGGCGCGGCGTCGAGGGTCCGGCCGGCTCGCGCCAGCTCAGCGACTGGGACGAGCCGCCGGTGCGCGACCGCGAGAAGCTGTACGACACGGTCGACGCGCTCGTGGCGATCGGCGAGGAGCACGGGGTGTCCGCGGCTCAGGTCGCGCTCGCCTATCTGCTGGGGCGGCCCGCCGTCACGTCGCTGGTCATCGGCGCCCGTACGGCCGAGCAGCTCGCCGACAACCTCGCCGCGGCCGAGCTGAAGCTGAGCGACGAGCAGCGCGCCCGGCTCGACGAGGTCAGCGCGCCGCCGCTGCTCTACCCCTACTGGCACCAGGCGAAGACCGCGAGCGACCGCCTCTCCCCCGCGGACCTGACCTTGCTCGGCCCGCACCTGTAGGCGGTCATTAGGCTGGGTCGGTGGCACACCTGGGACTGATCACCACCGACCCGGCCTCCCTGCGCGGGAGGGACCCCGACACGGCACCGCTGGCCGAGGCGTTGCGGCACGCCGGGCACGACGTGGACATCCTGATCTGGCACGATCCCGCCGTCGCGTGGGAGGACTACGACCTGCTGATCATCCGTACGCCGTGGGACTACTCGGAGCGCTACGCCGAGTTCATGGCGTGGCTGGACCGCGCGGCGGCGGTGGCCCGGGTCCTCAACGCCCCGGAGCTGATCCGGTGGAACATCGACAAGCGCTACCTCACGGACTTCGAGGCGGCCGGGATCCCGGTCGTGCCGACCACGTTCTGCGACACCGCGGAGCAGGCGGCGGCCGCGATCGCAGCGCGCGCCGGGGAACGGGTCGTCGTGAAGCCCTCGGTCTCGGCGGGCTCGCGCGACACCGGCCTGTTCGAGCCGGGCGACCCGGGCGCGCTCGCGCTCGCGGTCCGGATCGTCGCCGCGGGCAAGACCGCCATGGTGCAGCCCGCGGTCGAGCAGGTCATCACGGGCGGCGAGCTGGCCCTGTTCTTCTTCGCCGGCGAATATTCAGCGTCATTTCACAAAGGACCGATCCTGGTCCCCGGCGGAGGCTACGTCGGCGGTTCCTACCAGGTGAGCATCACCCGCGGGGAGCCGTCGGAGGCCGAGATCGCGTTCGGGCGGCGGGTCGTCGCGGAGGTCGCGGGGATCGCCGGGCGCCGCGGTTTCGGGGCGGAGGCGCGGGTTCCGCTGTACGCGCGGGTGGACATCGTGGCCGGCACGGAACCGCAGGTGATCGAGGTGGAGGTCTTCGAGCCCGCGTTCTGCACCGACGTGTTGCCCGAGTCGGTGGGGGCGTTCGTACGCGCGGTGACGGCCCGGCTCCACCACTGAAGGTCCACTACGGACGGTGTGCTCAAGGTCACGACGGCCCGCGCTCCACCATCGTGTACCTTTCGTCCCCTTCGGGCCGGGGCCTGCCGCCGCAAAACATGGTAAGCGGAGACAAATCGGCGGGGACCGATGCTGCGGGCACAAGGCGGGCACGTTAGGTTGATCCCCATGATCGAGTCTGGACCGCGCGATTCCCGATACGCGGCGGGGGCCGCAGCCGGGGCACCCCAGCGACACGGCCCGCACCGCCGGCCCTCCGCCGAGGCGATGCAGATCGTCCAGCGCACCGCGGCGCAGGTCGCCGACCGCCCGGTCGCCCTCGCCGAGGCCTTCTACAGCCACCTGTTCCAGATGGCCCCCGGCGTGCGCGGCATGTTCCCGGCCGACATGACGGCGCAGAACGAGAAGCTCTGCCGCGCGCTGCTCGACGGCATCCGGGCGCTGACCGAGCCGGAGCGCTACGCCACCGACATGGAGCGCATGCTCGGCATGCTCGGCAAGCAGCACGCGCGCTACTACCAGGTCCAGCCGGAGCACTACCCGTACGTCGGTCATGCCCTGGTGCGTGCCGTGCGTGACCTCACCGGCGACTGGACCGTCCAGACCAGCTCGGCCTGGATCTGGGTCTACGACTGGATGAGCGCGCACATGCTCGGCGAGCACGCACGCTGAACTCCTCATGAGACCCCGGCCCCCGCGCGCAGGGGCCGGGGTGGATCAGATCGGGCAGCCGGGCGCGGTCTCGCGCAGGTCCGGCCGGTGGATCAGGGGCAGCTCGCCGGTGTCGGGCAGGCTCAGCTCGCCACCGTGGGCGGGGCAGCCCGCCGGGGGCTCCGGCACGATGCCCCGGGACAGCTTGGCGGCCGGCTCGTCGAGGTAGAAGTTCGGGCGCAGGTCGGCCTCGTGGTAGTACCGGTGGAAGACCGGCGTCGCGGCACCGGAGACCGGCGGCACGATCCAGCTCCAGTCGGCGGGCACGAGACGGCCCGCCTTCTCCTCCCGGGCGACGTGCTCGAGGAAGCGCTGCGACTCCGTGTGGTGGTCGGTCATCTTGACACCCGCCAGCTCGTACGAGTGCAGCACCGCCCGGTTCAGCTCGACCAGCGCGCGGTCGCGCCACAGCGTGGTCTCCCGGCTCGTGTCGAGGCCCAGCCGTTCGGCCACCACGGGCAGCAGGTTGTAGCGGTCCTTGTCGGCCAGGTTCCGCGCGCCGATCTCGGTGCCCATGTACCAGCCGTTGAACGGGGCGAACGGATAGTGCACCCCGCCGATGGTCAGCCGCTGATTGCTGACGGCCGGCACCGCGTACCACCGCAGTCCCAGCTCCCCGAACCAGGAGTACTCCGGGTGCACGAGCGGCACCTCGAGCACCGCGCTCGGGGGCAGGTCGTAGAGCTGCACGCCCTGCTCCGGCGTCTCGATCGCCAGCGGCAGCACGTCGAACGGCGTGCCGGCGCCCTTCCAGCCACGCGCCTCCATCGCCTCGGTGAACTCCACCAGCGCCGGGTCGCCGACCGTGCTGCCGCCGGGATAGCGGTAGCCGGCGTAGCGGACGAGCTGGTCGTTCCAGAGCCGGGGGTACGCCTTCCCGGGCGCGGCGGCCGGGAAGATGCTGATCACCGGGCGGATCGCGCCGCGACGCACGTGGCGGCCGCCGGGGCGCACGTCGGTGCCGCCCGCGATCTCCAGATGGCGGACCAGTCCCGCGTACATCTCGTTCGCGGTGTGACAGGTCCGCCGGTCCAGGACCATCAGGCTCTTCCAGTAGAGCCGCCCGATGCAGCGGCTCGCGTTGCGCCAGCCGAGCTTCGCGCCGTACGTCAGCTCCTCGATCGTGTGCACGTACGTCCCGGTGTCGGCGATCTCCGCCTGGACCGCGGCCAGCCGCGGCGCGACCGGGCCCGCGGACGGGTTCTCGGCATGGAACTGGAACAGGAAATCCTCGGCCTCACCGGGGTCGGCCGGAGCGGCCGTGTCCCACTCGGCGACAGGGTGGTCCCGATATCCGGGCGTGCCCACGGGTCGCCTCACCTCCCGTCCGGAGCGCGGCGCCGGACCTGGACGGGTGGCACTAGGGGAAACGCGGTCCCGAACATGATCGACGCTAGGTTCGTCCCCCGATGGGCGTCAATGCGACCTTGATCACGATCGTCGATCGTGCCAAACGCTTGCGCCGGCAGCCCGGAAGTGACGCACCTCCGACCGTTCGGATCATCTGCTGCCTCCGGAGATCCACTACTCTCGGTGAGTTTGGCGGATCGGGCAACCGAGGGAGCGTGGGCTTTTGACCAGCATTGCCGGTGCCAAGTCGCCCGCGCGTGACGGGTATTTCGATACTCTGCGTGCCGTTGCCATCGTCCGGGTGGTCGCATACCACGCCTTCCACTACGCGGTGCTCGCCCTGGTCTTCCCCTCGATGGGCGTGATGTTCGCCCTGGGTGGCTCGCTGATGGCGAGCTCGCTCGACCGGTCGAAGGGCAGCACGGTGATCCGCGGGCGCGTCCGGCGCCTGCTTCCTGCGCTCTGGGTCATGGGCCTGGTCCTGGTGCCCCTGATGCTCGTCAGCGACTGGGGACACCGGCCGTTCTGGCCCGGGCTGCTGCTCTGGATCGTGCCGCTGGCCACGCCGCCCGCAGGTCACGGAGGTGGTGATGTCGCTGCCGAGGGTGCCGGAGTCCTGTGGTACTTGTCCACATACCTCTGGCTCGTGCTGTTGTCTCCGCTGCTGCTCCGTCTCTACCGGAAGCAGCGGATTCTGACGATCGTCGTGCCCCTGATTGCGCTGGCGCTGCTGCACAACGAACCACTGACTACGGGGAGCAGCACGGTCACTACCGCAGGTTACGTGCTGACTTTCCTGCCGTGCTGGCTGCTCGGCTTCGCCCACCGCGACGCCGATCTGCGCAAGATCCGGCCGGCGGTGGTGTACCCGCTGGCGGCGCTCTGCATGGTGGCCGGGCTCGGCTGGGTCCTCGGTCATCCTGGCCCCGGCGGGCTGGACCTCGTGCCGTACCCGCTCGCCCACGCGCTCTACTCGATGGGCTTCGTCCTCGCCCTGCTGCGGGTCAGCCCGCCGATGGGGTGGCTGGCCCGGCTGCCGCTGCTGCAGCGGATCGTCGCCGCGCTCAACAACCGGGCCGTCACGATCTATCTGTGGCACAACGTGGTGATCACCGTCGCGATCCTGGCCGGGGACCGCCTCGAGCTGTGGGGGCTGCGCCAGGGCGCGGTGATCTACCTGGTGTTCACGGCGATCGCGCTGCTGCTGCTGGCCACGACGGTGCTGGCGCTGGGGTGGGTCGAGGACCTGGCGGCGCGGCGCCGGCCACGGCTGCGGCCGTGGCCGGTCCCTGCTCCCGCTCCCGCTCCCGGCGCTCTTACGAGAACTGCGGCATGACGTCCTGGGCTTCGCTCACGAGAACTGCGGGATGACGTCCTGGGCGAAGCGCTGCATGGGCTCGTGGTCGTAGGCCACGCGAGGCACGTACACGATGACGTAGTCCGCACCGGCCTCGGCGAGCTGCTCCACCTTCGCCGTGACCTGCGCCGAGGAGGCCGTCAGGTCGAGCTCCAGGCTCGTCGACTTGATGATGCTGTCGTAGTCGCGGCCGAGCGCCTCGCAGTGCCCCTTGAGCACGCCCAGCTTGTGCCGGATGATCTCGGGGTCGCCGTTGCCGACGTTGCACGCGTTCGCGTACTGCGCGACGAGCTTGAGGGTGACCTTCTCGCCGCCGCCGCCGAGCCAGAACGACGGGTGCGGCTTGCGCACGCCCTTGGGCTCGTTGATCGGGCCGTCGATCCGGTAGTGCCGCCCCTCGAAGACCGGCCGGTCCTCGGTCCACATCTTGTGCACGATCTGGACGGCCTCGCGGAACTCGCCCATCCGCTGCGGGACGTCCTTCCACTCGTAGCCGTACGCCTTCCACTCGTGCTCGTACCAGCCGGCGCCGAGCCCGGCGTAGAGCCGCCCGTTGCTGGCCACGTCGACCGTCGAGGCGATCTTGGCGTACAGCGACGGCTGGCGGTAGCCGTTGCAGCCGACCATCTGGCCGATGTTGACCCGAGACGTGTCGCGGGCGAGGGTGGCGCTGACCGTCCACGCCTCGAAGACGGTGTTCATGGTCGGCTCGGGCACGGTGTGGAAGTGGTCGTAGACCCAGACCGAGTCCCACGGCCCCGCGTCGGCGAGCCGGGCGACAGCCGTCATCGCCTCGTACTGCTCGACCGGGTCCGCGATCTCGACCAGGTCCATCTTCCAGCCCTGCGGGACGAACAATCCGAAACGTACGCTCATGGGGGCACGCTATCGCCTGCCCCCTTGTCCGGCTCTATGGGCGGGCGTTCGCCCGCAGGGTGGTCAGGCCGCGGGCGCGGACGAGCGCGTGCCGCTTGCCGATCTCGCGGCCGTCGGCGGTGACCTCGACGCCGTCCACCTCGTACCAGGTGTCGTCGTCGTAGCGCACCGGGCGGTTCCAGTCGACCCGGACGACCCGCATGCGCAGGGTGCCGAGCCCGAACCGGTACTCCGTCTCGAGGAACGAGGTGATCGGTCCCATGGGGCCTCTGTTGCGGTCCATCAGGCCCTCCCTAAGCCACCTTCTGCTTACCGTGCGTCAACGTCCGGTTCAGCATGGGCAGCGTCGTGCGCCGATGCAAGCCCGCATGCACGTGCATATGCAAGCGGACGGCCAAAATGGAAAGATCGGACAATCGCGCTGACCGTTCGGACGATCCGGCGCCTCGTTTCCTGGCGGGCAAGATTGACTTCAGCTTCCGTTCACCTGGGAGGGTCACGATCGCCGCATGACGGTACGCGCGCAGGTCCTCGTCACCGCCGCCCGCGAGACGGCGTACGGCCTGATCGGTGGCATGGGTGACCGCTGGCGGCACAGCGCCGGCGTGGCGGAGCGGGCCGCCGAGCTGGCCGGCCCCCTCGGCCTGGACCCCGAGATCCTGGTGTCCGCCGCCTGGCTGCACGACGTCGGCTACGCCGCCCCGATCGCGGCCACCGGCTTCCATCCCCTCGACGGCGCCGACCACCTCGCCGGCCGCGGCTGGCCCCTGTCGATCGCCGCCCGCGTCGCGCACCACTCCGGCGCCCGGTTCGTCGCGGCGGCGCGGGGGCTCGCGGACAAGCTGGCCGCCTACGACTACGACGAGGACCTGCTCTCCGACGCGCTCACCTACGCGGACCAGACCGTGGGCCCGCGCGGCGACCGGGTGGACGCCACGTCCCGGCACGAGGAGATGCTGCTGCGCCACGGGCCGGGGTCGGTCAACGCGCGGGTCGACCACCTGCGCGGGCCCTACCTGCACGAGGTCGCCACCCGCGTCGAGGCGATACTGAGCGCCCGTCATCGCGCCGGTGCCGGCACCGGCGCCCTCGGGGTGCGCGCCCTCGGGGTGAGCGCCCTCGGGGTCGCCTGAGCCCTGCCTCTGGCCCGCGCGGTCCCCGGGTGGCATGCTGGCCGCGTGGCTTTCGCGAAGGTCAACGGCATCGAGATCGCGTACGAGACCCAGGGTGACCCGCAGGGCCCGCCGCTCCTGCTCGTCACGGGCCTCGCCGGCCAGCTGATCGACTGGCCGCCGGGCTTCTGCGAGCTGCTCGCGGCGTACGGCTTCAGTGTCATCCGCTTCGACAACCGCGACGCCGGCCTCTCCACCCAGCTCGACGACGCCGGCGTGCCCGACCTGCGCGACCCGTCGACGGCCCCCTACCGGCTGACCGACTTCGCCGCCGACACCGCCGGCCTGCTCGACCACCTCGGCCTGGACCGCGCCCACGTCGTCGGCGTCTCGCTCGGCGGCATGATCGCCCAGCAGCTCACCATCGACCACCCCCACCGCGTGGCGTCGCTCTGCTCGATCATGTCCACGACCGGCGACCGCAGCGTGGGCCGGGCCACCCCGGCCGCCCTGGCGCTGCTCGGCCGCCCACCGGCCGCCGGCCGCGACGAGGCGGTGGCCGCGAGCGCGCTGACCTCCCGCACGATCGGCTCGCCCGGCTACCCCGTCGCCGAGCAGGAGCTGCTGCGCCGCGCCGCCGCGAAGTACGACCGCGCCTACCGCCCGCTGGGTACCCTCCGCCAGTACGCCGCGATCCGCGCCGCCCCGGACCGCACCGCCCAGCTGCGCACGATCGAGGCGCCCACGCTGGTCATCCACGGCGAGGAGGACCCGCTGATCGACGTCAGCGGCGGCCGCGCGACCGCCGCCGCCATCCCGGGCGCCGAGCTACTGACCCTGCCCGGCATGGGCCACGACCTGCCGGCCGAGCTCTGGCCTGCCCTCACCTCCGCCATCGCCGCCAACACCACCCGCGCCGAGGGCCCCGGGCATTGAGCGCCGACGATTAGTCTGGGCGGATGGACGCCAAAACCGCGATCGCCCTCGCCTCCATCGCCATCGCCGTCCTCTCCCTGATCGTCTCCGGCATGCTCGCGCTGCGGCACACCCGGACCACCTCGGACGGCTACGCCCTGCCGGTCGTGCTCAACGTCTTCAGCCAGTTCCGCACCGAGGAGTTCTTCGAGGCCCAGCAGTACGTCTTCGACGAACTGCCCCGCCAGCCCGTCCAGCCCTACACGGACCTGCCGCTGGAAAGCCGCCACCAGATCCGCATGGTCGGCGGCCTCTACGACGACCTGGGCAAACTCGTCGCCCACGGCATCGTCAAGGAGGAGCTGGTCATCGGCGCCAACGGCATCCAGGCCCGCCGCATCTGGGAGGCGGTCGAACCGTTCGTCCGTGCCGAGCGCGCCAAACGCAGCAGCAACCTGTGGATCTACCTGGAGGACCTGGCGTACCGCACCACCCGGAACCCGCCGGCCGCGATCCACGAAAGACTCAAACTGCACCGGTACGCGGGACCGCCACCGAACACTCCCCCGCCGGGCCCCCCGGTCACGCCTCCCGCGGCAGCCCGAACACGTCCGCCAGCCCCGTGACCTGCACAGCCTTCCGCACCGGCCCGGACGGGTTGACCAGCGTCAGCGTGACCCCCAGCGCCGCGGCGGTGTTACGAGCACTGACCAGCGCCCCCAGCGCGTAGGAATCGATGAACCCGAGCCCGCCTGCATCCACGTGCAGATAACGGCACCCGGTCCCCTCGGCCGCGGCGGCCAGGCTGTCCCGCACCTCATCGGCACTGTCGAGGTCGAGATCCCCCTCGAGAACGGCAAGAAGCAGCCCGTCGGTGGTGACCGGCTCGAAAACGACAGCGGCGCTAGACATCTGCCCGAGGATAGTCCGCGATCACCACCCCCGCCCGCCTAGCACCCCGCCCCCACCCCGACCGGGTGACCCCACCGACCGCCCCGCTGCGCGGCCGAAACGCCCCGCAATCGGGCAACTTCGGTCCGTGTCGTCATGGCATCGGATAGGCAAGGCTCTGCCCGGACCCGGCTCGCCGGAGCGGTCGGCGTGCGGGGGCGCGACCTGGCGATCGGCCACAAAGGTGTGACCGGGCGGGCTCGGCGGTGGAGTTGAACTGTTGGCGACCGGGGAGGGGCGAACGGGCAGGAGGCGTTGCGGCGGGTCGCGGGGTCCGGTATCGAGGGTGCGATGAAGCGACTTCTTGTGGCCGCCGTCCTCGGCGCGGCTCTGATCGGCGCACCTCCGGCCTACGCCGGGGACAAGGGCCAGGGCAAGGACGACGGCGTACGGTTCGCCACGTACAACCTCTCGCTCAACCGGCCCGAGCAGGGGCTGCTTCGCGAGCAGCTGGCCGAGCCCGGAGTGGATGACGTGTACCGGCGGCAGGCGCGGAATGTGGCCGAGGTGATTCAGCGGACGCGGCCGGATGTGGTGCTGATCAACGAGTTCGACTACGACCCCGTGGCGGCGCGGTTGTTCGCGGAGAACTTCCTGGCCGTGTCGCAGAACGGAGCGCCGGCGCAGCGGTACCCGTACCGGCTCGTCGCTCCTTCGAACACCGGGGTGTCATCCGGGTTCGACCTGAACAACAACGGCGTGGTCGACACGACGCCGGGCGATCAGGGGTACGGAGACGACTCGTTCGGGTTCGGGTTGTTCCCGGGGCAGTACGGGATGGTCGTGTACTCGAAGTACCCGATCGACCAGCGGGCCGTGCGGACGTTCCAGAAGTTCAAGTGGCGGGACATGCCCGGGAATGCGATGCCCGTGGACTTCTACTCGCCGGAGGAGCGGGCGGCGCTGCGGCTGTCGTCGAAGAGCCACTGGGATGTGCCGATCGTCGTGCGGGGCAAGCGGGTGCACCTGCTCGCGTCGCACCCGACGCCGCCGACGTTCGACGGGCCGGAGGATCGCAACGGGCGGCGGAACCATGACGAGATCCGGTTCTGGGCCGATTATGTGTCGCCGGGCAAGGGCGGGTACATCTACGACGACAAGGGGCGGCGGGGCGGGCTCGCGCCGGGGCGGAACTTCGTCGTCGCCGGGGATCAGAACGCCGACCCGTACGACGGCGATTCTTTCCAGCAGGCCGT
>CAKUMG010000040.1 GCA_934667465.1 uncultured Actinoplanes sp.
GTTCGCGACCGTGTACGTCTTGGTCTGGAACCGCGCGGTGAACGCCTGCCCGGTCTGCGTGTCGACAGTGGTCCAGGTCTGGCCGTCGGCCGAGCCCTGCAGCGTCCAGTCCCGCGGGTCCCGCTCGGGGGCGTCGTTCGCCGAGGTCAGTGCGTACGTCAACACGGTGGCCGGCTCGTCGAGCGTGTACTGCGCCCAGCTGGTCGGGGTGTCGACCAGCCACTTCGACTCGGGGTTGTCGTCGTTGAGGTTGGCCACGCCCTCGCTGCTATTGGGCTGCGCGTTCGCGGTGATCCCGACGACGTGGTCGTGCAGGCTGCCCGGCAGGCCGTGGGTGATCAGGCCGTCGACGCCGCCGCTGCGGTCACCCTCGACGGTGTCGGTCCAGTCCGGCGGCGGGTCGGCCGCCGCGAACGACGACGCGAACTTCGTGGTGGCGGCCGCCTGCGCGACGCCGCCGGGGATCACGGCGGCGGCCGCGGCCACCATACTCACGGACAACACTGCGACACTCCATCGTGGCCGATGCATGCGTCGTCTCCTCGGGGCTCGGAAACATCCGCGACACATCGTCAGCGTTAAGTGCATCAATAAGCAAGGTCTTGACATATCGACTTTGACATCGCTGTCATACCGACCCTACTGCTGCGCCCGGCGCTGCTGCTCGCCCAGCTCCACGAGGGCGGTGACCACCTTGTTCGCGAGCTGGACCGACTCGTCGACGTACTTCAGCATCGCGCCCGGCTTCGCCTGCAGGGTCCGCACCCGCCCGAACGACGTGCCCTCCGCGAAGAACATCGGCGGCGTCGGCCCGTTCTTCCGGATCTTGAAGAGCGTGATCAGGAACGCCCGTACGCCCGGCTCGGCCCCGGGCTCGAACGGGTCCGTCGTGCTCGCCGCGCGCTGCCCCGTGAGATCGACGCCACGGCATGCGGGCTCGCTGCTGACCAGCACGTTCCTCGACGCGGGGGCTCGACTGCAAGACCTTGGCCCCAGCCGTACGGGCGACAGGCGCCGTACTAGCCGACGGCGCTCGCGGCTGTGTCGCCCAGCTTCGGCACTCCCGTACGACCGCTCGCGCTCCGGGCAGAACGACGGTTCGGGCAAACCCCCCGAGGGTGTGCTTCCCCCGGGTTATTTTTCGGCACAGAGCGCGAAATAACCGATCGGCTGGATTCGGGTGGCGCGGGGTGAGCCACGGTGGCCATCGATGTCATACTCTCTTCCTCCAACGCCTGAAGAAATCCGGAGCAGCATGTCCGCATCCCGGCCCGGCGACGAGGCCGTCGACGCGGCGGCCGGGCGCCAGCCCACGCTCACCCAGGTCGCGGCCTTGGCCGGGGTCAGCCTGAAGACCGCCTCGCGCGCCCTCAACGACGAGCCCAACGTCGCCGAGGCCACCGGCCGCCGGGTGCGTGAGGCCGCGGACCGCCTCGGTTACCGGATCAACGGCATCGCCCGGGAGCTGCGCCGTGGCGCCACCTCCGCGCTGGTCGGGCTGATCAGCGGCGACCTGACGAACCCGTTCTACTCCGCCGTGGCCAGCGGCATCGAGCGCGAGCTGCGCCAGCACGGCCTGCAGCTGGTGACCGCCAACAACGACGAGGACGCCGAGCTCGAGCGTTCCCTGGTCGAGGCGTTCCTGCAGCGGCGGGTGCGCGCCCTGCTCGTGGTGCCCAGTGCCGAGCATCACGACTATCTGGCGGTCGAGGGCAACCGCGGGGTGCCGTTCGTGTTCCTGGACCGGCCGCCGGACGGGCTCGTCGCCGACGCCGTGCTCATCGACAACGTGGGCGGGGCGCGGGCGGCGGCCGAGCATCTGCTCGCGGGCGGGCACCGGCGCGTCGCGCTCGTCGCCGACCTGGCGAGCAAGGTGCCGCAGCGGGGCCGGATCGAGGGGTTCAAGCAGGCCATGCGCGCGGCCGGCAACGACGACTGGCAGCCCTACCTGCGGACGGAGGTGCACGACGTGCGCCGGGCCGAGCAGGTGGTGCGCGAGCTGCTGGCGCTCGAGACGCCGCCGACGGCGCTGCTCACCACGAACAACCGCCTCACCACGGGCGCGCTGCGGGCCCTGCGCGACCGCCCGGACCCGCCGGCGCTGGTGGGCTTCGACGACTTCGACCTGGCCGACGTCATCGGCGCCACTGTCGTCGCGCACGACGCCGTCGCGATGGGGCGCGAGGCAGCCCGGCTGGCCCATGAGCGGATCAGCGGCTATCGCGGCCCCGCGCGTACGGTCGTCATCTCCACCACGGTCATCCCGCGCGGCAGCGGCGAACGCCCGCCGCGAGGGTGAATCGCAGTTCGGGCACAGCCGGGTGAACTCACCGGGCGGCCTCCGCCCGCCTCCCCTAGAGTGCTTGTGGTGAGCCTGGAGATGCTGGTCATGACCGCGGGAAAGGGCCTGCCGTGACCCTCGAGATCGAGCGCCCGCTGCCCGCCGCCCGCCCTGTGCTGCGCCGGACCGAGCAGGAGGTGGCGGAGGACCGCCGCGCCGCCGTCCGCCGGTCCGAGGCGGCCCTGCACATCGCCGTCGTCACGCTCGCGTGGCTCGTTCTCGTGCCGTTCCTGCTCGGCTGGGGGGTGCTCGGCGCCGAACGCTCGCCCGGGGCGATCGCCCTGGCCGCCCTGCTCGCGATCGTGCTGCCGTTCACGGGTGCCGTGCTCGCCACGCGTGCCGGGCTGTTCTTCACGGCCGGGTGCTATGCCGTGCTCACGCTGATCATGGTGGTGCCCGCCATCAGCATCGTCCGGGCGGGCTGAGGCGGTGCCGGCCGCCAAGGAGGAGCGCGACGGCGTCCCGCTCACCAATCTGGACGAGGAGCTCTTCCCCGACGCCGGGGTCACCAAGCGGGAGCTGGTCGACTACCTCGACGCGATGCACGAGCGCATGGTCCCCGTGCTGCGCGACCGCCCGCTGTCGGTCATCCGCGTGCTCCGCGGCCAGGACAGGTTCATGCAGAAGAACCTCCCCAAATACACCCCCGACTTCATTCCCCGTACGGAGGTCTGGGCGGAGGCCTCGCACCGCAAGATCACCTATGCGCTGGGCAACGACCGGCGCACGCTGCTCTGGTTCGGCAACCAGCGCGCCGTCGAGTACCACCCGACGCTGATGACGATCGCCGACCCGGACCACCCGACCCACCTGATCATGGACCTCGATCCGCCGGAGGGTGGCGCCTTCGATCTGGCCGTCCGCGCGGCCCACCTGGTCCGCGACGCGCTCACCGCCGCGGGCCTCGCGGGCGCGGTCAAGACCAGCGGCTCCAAGGGCCTGCACATCTTCGTCCCCCTCGACGGCACCGACCGCACCGAGGACGTCGCCGCGGCCACCCGCGCGGTCGCCGTCCGCGCGGAACGCCTCGACCCCGATCTCGCGACGACGGCGTTCATCCGCGAGGACCGCCACGGCAAGGTCTTTCTCGACGCGACCCGCTCGGGCGGCGCCAGCGTCGCCGCGACCTACAGCCCGCGGGCACGGCCCGGCCTGCCCTGGGACCGGCTCGGCGAGATCTCTCCTGCCGACTTCACCGTACGCACGGCGCCCGCCCTCCTCGCCGCCGCCGACCCGTGGCAGGACACCATGCCCAGCCCGCAGCCCCTCCCCGCCGACCTCGTCGCGGAGGGCCACACCATCCCCGTCGCCCGCGTCGCCGCCATGCACGAGGGCAAACGCCGAGCCCGAGCCCGCCGCGCCGCCGACCCCACCCCCGACTGACCAGCGCCCCAACCACCCGCACTCCGCCGCCCGCCCGCCCGCCCGGCCCGTCCGCCCGCCGCGCCGGGGCTTGCCGCGTCCGGGCGCCGGTGCGTTCAGGCCGGTTGGGATGTCGGGGCCGGGTGCGGGGTGGCCGGCAGGTCGTGGCGGCCGCGGAGGGGGCCGAGGAGCAGGAGGGCGCCGCTGACCGCGTACCCGATGGTCATGATCGTGAGGGCGCCGCGGACCCCGGCGAGCGAGGCGAGCGCGCCGGCCAGGACCGCGCCCAGGGGGATGGTGCCGAGGTTGACGAACTGCATGCCCGTGACGACGCGGCCCAGGATCTCGGGCGGGCAGTAGGCCTGGCGGAAGCTGCCCGCGAGCACGTTGCCCGCCACCACGCCGAAGCCGACGCCGACCATGCCCGCGACGAAGGCGGCGAGCCCCGGGCCGGGCGTGGTCAGCGGGACGAGCAGCGACGCGACCCCGGCGGACACCTTGCAGGCCACCAGCGTGCGCGCCGTCCCGAAGCGGCGGGAGAGTGCGGGGGCGGCGGCCGCGGCTCCCACGCCGCCCACGGAGGTGAGGGCGAGCAGCAGGCCGACGCCGGTGGTGCCGACGCCGACGTCGCGGACCAGGAAGACGATCGTCAGCGCGTTGAGGCCGGTCAGCCACAGGTTGGCCGAGGCACCGTGGACGGTGAGGTTGCGCAGGTAGCGGTCGCGGGCGAGCCACCGCACACCGGTCGCGATCTCCCGCCCGATGCCCGGGGCCGGGCCGGCTGCCGGATCCGAGCCGGCCGGATCATGGCCGGCGGCCGGGGCGGGGTGGCGCTCCGGGCGGCGAATGCGCCACAGGAACACGGTCGAGACCAGGAAGCTGACGGCGTCGGCGACCAGGCCGGCCACCGCGGAGACCGCGCTCACCAGCGCACCGCCGATCGCGGGCCCGGCCACCTGTGCGGCGGACTCGGTGCCCTGCAGGAACGAGTTCGCCTCGACCAGCCGTCCCTTGTCGAACATCGCCGGCAGGTAGGCCGTCCACGCCACGGTGAAGAACACCGACGCCGCGCCGAGCAGCAGGGCGACGACGAGCAGGTGGGTCATCGTCAGCACGCCCAGCGCCGCGGCGACCGGCACGGTGACGACGACCGCGGCCGAGACCAGGTCGGCGGCGAGCATGACCGGCCGGCGCGCCACCCGGTCGAGCCAGGCGCCGGCGGGCAGGCCGATCAGCAGCCACGGCAGCCAGGCCGCGGCGGTGAGCAGGCTGACCAGGAAGGCGCTCGCGTCGAGCATCTGGACCGCGATCAGCGGCGTGGCGACCGCCGCGATCGACGTGCCGAGCTTGCTCACCGCCATCCCGGCCCACAACTGCCGGAAAGCGGGATCCCGCAGCACGCCACCCCGCGCCGGTCCGGCCCGGTCCAGGCCGCCGGCGCCACTTCGGCCGTCCGCGCCGCGCTCGCCGTCGGCAAGGCGCTCCCCGTCGGCGATGCTGTCGCGGGCGGTGCCGCGATCGGTCACGGGCGGGCCGGGAAGCCCCGCCCGATCACGAAGACCGGGGCGCGGTCGGGGCTCGGCGGCCGGTTCGTGTAGCGGTCGATCACCTCCTGGATCTCCCGGCCCAGGTCGGCCAGCTCCGCGGGGCTCAGCCGCAGGAATCCGTCGGTGGAGAAGGCGCTCGTCGTCCACGGTTCCTCCTTCGCTTCGGGGCTGCCCAGCCAGGCTGTCGTGAGTTCGACCTGGCGCTGGAGACCGATCGAGGCCGCGGCGTCGGCCGCCTCCTCGGCGCCGGTGTCGCCGGTGAAGTCGGCGACGGCCCAGCGGATGCTGCGGTCCGGCATCCGCCACCAGTGCTCCTTGCGGTTGCGGGCCAGGTCGGGGGCCTCCTCGACGAGGCCGGCCGCGGCGAGCACCTTGAGGTGGTGGCTGATGTTGGCGACGGCCTGGCCGGTCGAGCGGGCGAGCATGCTCGGCATGGCCGCGCCGTCGACGCGCAGCAGGTCCAGCAGGCGCCGGCGGAGCGGGTGCGCGACGGCACGCAGCACGGCGGCGTCCTTGATCTCGGGCATGACCCCACCGTGTCATAGTAAAGAAGTGTTGCGCAACAGCCCTTTACTAAATGACCCACTCGACGATGTTGCAGAACAGGTCGGCCTGTTCGAGCGCGTCGTCCAGGGCGTGGTGCGAGTGCCGGCGATCGCCGAGCAGGTGCTCCGGCATCGACCGCTTGCTCACGCCACGGATCGGCCGGCCGGCCTTCTGGGCGAAGAGCGTCTTGATGTCCAGGTGGGCCGAGTGCCCGAAGGGTGAGCCGCCCGTGAAGCGCACTTGGTACCAGTACGTGAACATCCAGTCGAAGCCCAGCGGGTAGCCCACGAAGACGGGCCGGGCCGCGTGCCGCTCGGCGACCTCGGCCAGCCAGGCGACGTTCTCGGCCATCGCCACGGCCGGCGCGGCGCCCGTCCGGGCCAGCGACGCGCGATCCAGCCCGCTCACGGCCAGCGCCTGCGGCACGAAGTCCGGCGAGATCGGCCGCAGCTCGCGGTAGAACGTGGACGGTGCGAGCCGCGTGAACGTCGTCCCGTCGAACGTCGCCGCGGTGGCCATGCCGAGGGACAGCATCGAATAGGGGCCGGGGATCGGGCCGTCGGCCTCGATGTCGGTGGAGACGTACAGGTCGACGGGCACCGACGGATCTTAGGGGGCGGGGCGGGCCGGTGGCGTCCCCGGACCGGGTGACGCCACACTCCGATAAGCGCAACACAAACCCGGCACAGGTGACGCACAGTAGCGTCCCGTTGGCTGGAGGCATCCGGAAGCAACACGGCGGCCGGTGACGAGGAGGGGGTGACTCGCGATGCGGGAAACCGAGGACAACGCCGCGTACGTGCGCCGCGTACACGACAAGGGCCTGGCCTTCGATCTGCGGACCATGTCCCGGCGCCGGCTGCTCGCCGGGCTCGGCGGCGCGGGCGCTCTCGCGCTGGTGGCGGCGTGCGGGGGCACCGACTCGGACCAGGCCACCTCGACCGCCTCGCAGGGCACCAGCGGCACGCTGACCGAGGTCGAGTCCGAGACCGCCGGCCCCTATCCCGCGGACGGCTCGAACGGGCTGGACGTGCGCACGCTGGACGGCATCGTGCGCAAGGACATCCGGGCCTCCTTCGGCGACGCCACCGGGACCGCGGAAGGCGTACCGCTGGAATTCTCGCTCGTCGTCCAGGACCTGACCGGGGCGCCGGTGGCCGGCGCGGCGGTCTATGCCTGGCACTGCGACCGCGACGGCAACTATTCGCTCTATTCCGAGGGCATCACCGACCAGAACTACCTGCGCGGCATCCAGGAGACGGATGCCACCGGCAAGGTGGGCTTCACCAGCATCTTCCCGGCCTGTTACTCCGGGCGCTGGCCGCACATCCACTTCGAGGTCTACCGGACGCTGGAGAACGCCACGAGCGGCGACGGCCCGATCGTCAAGACGTCGCAGATCGCCATCCCGGAGGACGTCGCCGGCGCGGTCTACGCCACGGAGGGCTACAGCAGGAGCGTCACCAACCTCAGCCAGGTCACGCTCGCCTCGGACAACGTCTTCGGCGACGACTCGGCGGCCACGGAACTGGCCACGGTGACCGGCTCGGTGACCGGCGGATACCAGGCGACGCTCACGATCGCTGTCGACCCGTCCGGCGAGGAGACCGGCGGGGGAGACGCGCCCGGCGGTGGCGCGCCGGGCGGCACGCCGCCCTCGGGGGCTCCCGGCGGCACGCCGCCGTCGGGCGGTCCGGGGGGACCCGGTGGCCCCGGTGGCACGCCGCCCTCCGGTGCTCCGCCCGCGAACTGACCGGACAGCCGTCCGCTCCGGGGCCGGCGCCGCCGGCCTCGTCGTCCCGGCCGGCCGCTCAGGGCCGGTTGTCGACCTTTCGGGGTACGTCGATCGGGCTATAGCTGCCGGTCTATGGCACTCGCGACAATCTGCACCATGACCGCCCCCGGTGACGACGTCCTGACGCTGCTCCTGCTCTCGCTCTTCCTGGTGAGCACGGGTTATGCGGCGGGCCGCCTGCACCAGTGGTACCGCATGGGCACCGACCGGGACGAGGCCTATCGCGACGGCTACGACACGGCGACCCGCAGCGTCTTCTCGATGGCGGTCCGTCTCATCGGGCCCCGCCGCCCGGTGCGCGCGACCGCCACCGTCATCCCCGGCGCGACCGTCCCCCACCCGGACCCTGCCGTCGGGAGCGGCCCGGGAGGCCGGAGCCCTGCCGTCAGGAGCGGCCCGGGAGACCCGAGCCCCGCCGTCAGGAGCGGCCCGGGAGGCCCGGGCGCGGTCGCCGTGAGTGGCGCGAAGGTGCCCGCGAACCACGGCGACGAGCTGGCGCAGGCGCCGACCCGGCGGCTGACGCCCGACCGGCTCGCCCGCGCCGGCCGTCCTGATCAGAGCGAGGACCCGGGCGACCGGACCACCCGCTTGATCCCCAAGCCTCGCGCTTCCTGAGCGCGACCCCGTGCGTCTCATGCCCGGGGAAGGTAGACCGGGGGTGCGACAAGAAAGTCAGGCGCGTGCCGCGGCCACGGCTTCCTGCAGGCCACGGGCCGCGAGGCGATCGGCGCGCTCGTTCTCCGGGTGACCGGCGTGGCCCTTGACCCAGTGCCACTGGACCTCGTGCCGGCTGACCGCGGCGTCGAGGAGCTGCCACAGGTCGACGTTCTTGACCGGCTGGCGGGCGGCGGTCTGCCAGCCGTTGGCCTTCCAGCGGGGCAGCCACTTGGTGATGCCGTCGCGCACGTAGATGCTGTCGGTGTAGAGCAGCACCACGAGCGGCGCGCGGTTGAGGCTCTCGAGCGCCCGGATCGGCGCCATGAGCTCCATGCGGTTGTTGGTGGTCGGGTTCGCCTCGCCGCCGCACAGATCCTTCTCGGCGGTTCCCCAGCGCATCACGGCACCCCAGCCGCCCGGGCCCGGGTTGGGCACGCAGGCGCCGTCCGTGAAGATCTCGACCTTTCCCATGGCGACGAGGGTACGTGGTCCTCCTCACCCGATATTGCCGGTGCGGTATGTGCGAAAACCGGGCGCCCGGGCGGCGTACCGAAAGATCGGCGATGACCGCCCGGGTAGCCGGTCGGGTGGGGGTTGTAACCAGGCCGCCGGCCCGTTGACCTGCGTGACGTGCAGGTCGACGGGGGGAACCGGAACCGGGCCGGCGGCCTGCCCCCGCACTCTTTGGGAGCGCTCCCAAGCGGGCACTGTAGCGAATGAAAGCGATCCAGGCCACACCCGGGGGCCGACCGGTTCGGAGCCGGAACGGCCGCGTCGCGGCAGGGGTGGGCGGGACACCGGGGATCGGTGAGTACAGTTTCGGCATGCTTGAGAACGCCGTCGACGTGCGAGACGTCGTCGTCAGATACGGCGACGTCACCGCTGTGGACGGGGTGTCGCTGGCGGTCCCGCGCGGCTCGATCCTGGCCCTGCTGGGAAACAACGGCGCCGGCAAGACGAGCCTGCTGCAGGTCTGCGAGGGCTACCGCGGGCCGGACGCCGGCTCCGTGCGGGTGCTTGGCCGCGACCCGGTCGCCGAGCACGACGATCTGATGCCGCGCCTGGGGATCATGCTGCAGTCCGGCGGCGTCTACCCGTGGGCCACGGCCGGGGAGATTTTGCGCCTCTTCGCCTCTTACTCCGCCAACCCGCTCGACGTCGACATGCTGATCGACCGGCTGGGGCTGCGCAAGTTCGCCAAGACCCGGTTCCGCCGGCTGTCGGGCGGCGAGCAGCAGCGGCTCTCGCTCGCGGTCGCGCTGGTCGGCCGCCCCGAGCTGGTCTTCCTCGACGAGCCGACGGCCGGCATGGACGTCGGGGCGCGACAGACCACCTGGGAGCTGGTGGAGAGCCTGCGCGCCGACGGCGTGACGGTCCTGCTCACCACCCACCTGCTCGACGAGGCCGAGAGCATCGCCGACCAGGTCGTCATCATGGATGCCGGCGTGGTCGCCGCGACCGGCACGCCCGCCGAGCTCACCGCCGCCGCGGGCATCGACCTGCTCCAGGTGCGCGCCGACCCGGGCCTGCCCATCGCCGAGCTGGGCGCCCGCCTCGACGCCAAGGCAACCGAGGAAGCCCCGGGGGAGTATGCGATCGCCGGCGCCCTCGAGACGGAGGCGCTCGCCGAGGTGCTGGCCTGGTTCGCCCGCGCGGACGCCCAGGTCACCGCGGTCAACAGCCGCCGCCGCACCCTCGAGGACGTCTACCTCGCCCTCACCGCCGCCCCGCAGGCAGCGCCCGCTCCGGCGCGAGCCACGCCCGGCCCGGCGCAAGCCACCACGCCCGGCCCCGCGCCGGCCGCCACGTCGCGAGGAGCGACCCGATGACCACCGGAACGTTCACGCCCGCTCCCGCGCGTGCGCCGATGCGCAGCATCCTCGCCAGCCAGCTGCGGATGGAGCTCGTGCTCACCGCCCGCCGCGGCGAGGCGGTGGTGCTCGCGATGGGTGTGCCGCTGCTCGTGCTGCTCGGCGCCGGGCTCACCGAGGCGACGAACGTGCCCGCCACCGACCGGCTCGGTTTCGTCGTGCCCGGTGTGCTCGCGCTGACCGTGATGTCCACCGCGTTCACCGGCCAGGCGATCACCACCGGCTACGAGCGCAGCTACGGCGTGCTCAAGCGGCTCGGCGGGTCCCCGCTCACCCGGCCCGGTCTGCTGTTCGCCAAGACCGCCGCGATCCTGTGCCTGGTCCTCGTGCAGACCCTCGTGCTCGCCCTGGTCGGCGTGGCCGTCGGGTGGCGCCCCGAGGTCGTGCACCTGCTGCCCGCGATCGGGGTCACGGTGCTGGCCACCGCGGCCTACTGCGGGTTCGCGCTGCTGCTCGCCAGCCTGCTGCGCCCCGAGACGGTCACCGGGCTGGCGACCCTGGTCTATGTGCTGATGCTCGCGGCGGGCGGGATCATGTTCGCCGCCCCCGACCTGGGCACGGCGGGCTACTTCCTGATCCCGCTGGCCGCGCATGCCGAGGCGCTCCGCGACACCTTGAGCGAGGGGACGGCAGTCCCGGGGGCGATCTGGCTCAGCCTGGGGCTGTGGGCGGTCGTCGCCGTGGGGCTGGCCGCCCGCAAGTTCCGCTGGGAGTGATGCCGCCCGCTTGAGCACGCCGCACCGATCCGGGCAGATCCTGGGGTCGGGGTGCGGCCGGGCTGGCGGGGGTGCAGCGGCCGCGCAGGGGGTGCGGCACCTGGTCGGGGTGGCGTGACGGAGTCGGTTCGGCTCGCCGTGGGTCGTGGGCTGGGCGGATCGGGGGGGTGTCCACCGATCGGAGGACAAGGGATGACGTCCGGACGGTGGTCTCGGGGGTGGGGGCCGGGGCGGCACGCTGGACGGCATGACAGCCATAGATGTACGTGGGCTCCGAAAGGCGTACGGGGGCGTTGCCGCCGTCGACGGGCTTGATCTTCAGGTGGCAGCCGGTGAGGTGGTGGCGCTGCTCGGGCCGAACGGGGCCGGGAAGACCACGACCGTGGAGATTCTCGAGGGGCACCGGCGGCGTACCGCCGGGGAGGTCTCCGTGCTCGGGGTCGATCCCGGGCGGGGCGACCGGACGTGGCGGGCGCGGATCGGGATCGTGCTGCAGTCCGCGAGCGACGCCGGCGACCTGACCGTGGGCGAGATCGTGCGGCACGTGGCCGGGTTCTATCCGCGGGCGCGGCCGCCGGCCGAGGTGATCGAGCTGGTCGGGCTCGCGGACAAGACCAAGGCCCTGGTCCGTACGCTCTCCGGCGGCCAGCGCCGCCGCCTCGACGTGGCCCTCGGCATCGTGGGGACGCCGGAGCTGCTGTTCCTCGACGAGCCCACCACCGGCTTCGATCCGGAGGCGCGACGGCAGTTCTGGGAGCTGATCCGCAAGCTCTCCGCCGAGGGGGTGACGATCCTGCTCACCACGCATTATCTGGACGAGGCCGAGGCGCTGGCCGACCGGCTCGCGGTGATCGCCCGCGGCGCGATCGTGGCCGAGGGGACGCCGGCGACGCTGGGCGGGCGGGCCACCGCCGAGGCGCTGGTCAGCTGGGCCGGCCGGCAGGAGCGCACCGCCGACCCCGCGGGGCTGGTGGTCCGGCTCGCCGGCGAGGGCGCCGACCTGTCCGCGCTCACCGTCACCCGTCCCACCCTCGAGGACGTCTATCTGAGCCTGATCGGAGAAGCGCGATGACCAGCACCGTCACGATCGGGGTCCGGCGCGGGGGCATCGAGATCCTGCAGCTCGTCCGGGACCGGACCGCCCTGGTGTTCACGTTCTTCTTCCCCGCGATGCTGCTGCTCCTGTTCGGCGTGATCTTCGGCAGCGACACCGGGCCGGGCGGCGTCAGCGCGCCGCTGGTGTTTACCGCGAGCATGATCGCGTACGGGATCGTCTCCACCAGCTTTGTGACGATGGGCTCCGGGGTGGCGGCCGACCGCGAGGACGGCACGCTCAAGCGCCTGCGCGGCACCCCGGTGACCGCCGGGTCGTACTTCGTCGGCAAGCTGGTCCTGGTCGCCCTCGCGAGCGTGGCCGAGGTGGTGCTGCTGCTCGCCTGCGGAGTGCTGGTGTTCGACATGCCGCTGCCGGGCGACGCCTCGAGCTGGCTGACCCTGAGCTGGCTGCTGGTGCTGAGCCTCATCTGCTGCAGCCTGCTCGGGATCGCGACCAGCTCGCTGGTGCGCAACGCGCGTACGGCGGGGGCGATCCTCAACGTCCCGGTCGTGGCGCTGCAGTTCCTCTCCGGCGTGTTCGTCCAGCCGATCACGCAGCTGCCCGACTGGATGGTCACGCTCGCGTCGGTCTTCCCGGTCAAGTGGATGGCCCAGGGGTTCCGCTCGGTGTTCCTGCCGGATGCCGCGGCGGCGGGGGAGCCGGCGGGCAGCTGGGAGCTCGGGCGGATCGCCTTGGTCCTCGGCGCGTGGTGTGTGATCGGATTGGTGCTGTGCCTGACGACATTCCGCTGGACGAACCGCGCCGATTCATGAGCGAGGAGCGGTTCTGGGATGCGGCCATTGTCGTGACCAGCATCGGGGTGGCCACGGCTGTGGTGGCGGGGAACGGCTGGTCCCGGCCGTTCTCCGTCGTGGCTGTCGCCGGTGTGGCCGCCCTCTGGGGTTTCTGGGGCCGCCGGGTGCTGCGCGACGAGCGCCGGAGCATCCCGTTCGCGGTGGCGCTGCTCGTGATGTTCGGGCTCGGCACCTACGACTCGCCGGTCGTCAGCTATCTGCTGTTCGCGGTTTGCCCGGCGCTGTTCCTGACCTTGACGCTGCGCCCCGCCGTCGTCGCCGTGGTGATCGCCAACCTGACGCCGGTGCTCGCCGGCGTGGTGCGCGAGGGCGACCCGCGGTTCGCGCGGGAGGTCGGGGCGATCTTCGTGGTGACCGCGCTGTTCTCGGTCGGCATCGGCAGCTGGATCACCCGGATGATGGAGCAGAGCCAGGAGCGCCTGCGGCTGATCGCGGAGCTCGACAAGCGCAACGCCGAGGTCGACCGGCTGTCCCGGCTGGCGGGCGCGGCCGACGAGCGCAGCCGGCTCGCCCGCGAGATCCACGACACGCTGGCGCAGGGCTTCACCAGCATCATCACGCTGCTGCAGGCCGCCGATCCGGAGCTGAAGGACGAGCGCCTGCACCTGGCCGTCACGACCGCGCGCGAGAACCTCGCCGAGTCGCGGGCGCTGGTGGCGGCGCTCTCCCCGCCGTCGCTGAGCGGCGACAACTCGCTGGTCGACGCGGTCCGCCGGCAGGCCGAGCGGGCGGGCGCCGACGGGACCACCGCCGAGTTCCGGCTCACCGGCGAGCCCGCGGCGCTGCCGACCCGCGCCGAGGTCGTGCTGCTGCGCGCGGCCCAAGAGGCGCTGACCAACGTCCGGCGGCACGCCCGCGCCCGGCACGTCGACGTCGTCCTGGGCTACACCGCGCAGGGAGCGCGGTTGCGGGTCCGCGACGACGGCTGTGGCTTCGACCCGGCGGCGCCGGGCGGTTTCGGGCTCGACGGCATGCGCGCCCGCGCCGCGCAGGTGGGCGGCTCGCTGGTCGTCACGAGCACCCCGGGCGCGGGCACGACCGTCGAAGTGGAGGTCCCGCGATGAGCGACGGCATCACGATCCTGCTGGTCGACGACCACCCGGTGGTCCGCCATGGCCTGCGCGGCATGCTGGAGACCGAGCCGGACCTGACCGTGGTCGGCGAGGCGGCCTCCGGCGCCGAGGGAGTCGCGCTCACCGCCGAGCTGCACCCCGACATCATCCTCATGGACCTGCGCATGCCCGGCATGGACGGGGTCGAAGCGACAACCGCCATCCTCTCCCGTACGCCGCAGGCGCGCATCCTCATCCTGACGACCTACGAGACCGACCGCGACATCCTGCGCGCCATCGAGGCGGGCGCGGGTGGCTACCTGCTCAAGGACGCCTCCGCCGCCGACCTCGCCCGCGCGGTCCGGGCCGCCGCCCGGGGCGAGACCGTCCTCGCGCCCAGCGTCGCCTCGACCCTGGTCCGCCAGGCCCGCCTGCCGGCCGCCCCGAGCCTGTCCGCGCGCGAGATCGAGGTCCTCCGGCTCGTCTCCCGGGGCTCGACGAACGCCGAGATCGGCCGCGCGCTGCACGTCACCGAGTCCACGGTGAAGACGTTCCTGCAGCGCGCCTACGCGAAACTCGGCGTCGACGACCGCGCCGCCGCGGTCACCAGGGCCATCGAGCAGGGCGTGATCTGACCGCCCCAAACTCCTTTCCGGAGTTAATCCCGGGCTCTATCAGCGCGTGAGCCGTTCCCGGGGCCGGACCGCCCGAATACCGGCCGTCCGGTCGGCGGAAGCTGTCCCGGCGGTGCCGTGACCACGCCGAACAACCCCGTGATGATCACCATTCGGGCTATCCGCGCGAAAAGTCCAATTCCCGTACAGGCCCGCAAATCCGTGGTTACAGTACGGTCGGCGCAGCTTCAAGGTGCAGGTTCGTTTCCCGCCCGGTTGCAAGTCCGCGCCGATCACCCGGCCCCACGGCCGGTACCCCACGCCGTTCGCAAGCGGCACCGAGAAAGGCAAACCCGTCGCAAGGCGGGGACGCAAAGCCAGGGACCTCCCTGCCGGGAGGCGGCCCAGCCGCCGAAGGAGAAAGAAACACATGCGCTACAAGCCAGCCCATGCAGCCAAGAGCGGCTCGGTTCCGTTCACGCTGCGTGGCCCCAAGTCGGCCAAGAAGATTCTCTCGGCCGCAGTCGCCGGTGCGCTCGGCCTCGTGCCGGCCGTCCTGGTCTCGTCGCCCGCCGCGGCCGCGATCCCCGGTTTCGCCTTCCAGACGACGACCGTCTCCGGGCAGGAGGGCACCGCCCTCACCTTCACCGTCGTGCAGACCGGCTCGGCGCCGCTGGGCGCCCGGACGCTCGACTGGTCGATCCAGCCCGTCAGCTCGCCGCCCGCGGCCAGCACGGACGACTACGGCACCCCGAACAACGGGACGCTCGACTTCGCCGCCGGCGACGCGACCACGTCGAGCCGTCAGCAGACCATCGTCATCAACACGACCGACGACTCGATGGACGAGGACGACGAGCAGTTCCAGCTGGTCGTGACCGACCGGTTGACGCCGGCCAACACGATCACGGCGACGGGCACGATCCTCGACAACGACAACGCCCCGACCTACACGATCGAGCTCAACAACGCCAACCCGGGCGAGGGC
>CAKUMG010000041.1 GCA_934667465.1 uncultured Actinoplanes sp.
GGAAGCGGATCTTGTGATCAGCGCCAGCGGCACTTCCACCTGGGAATTGCTGTGTCTGGGATTGCCCGCCGCGCTGATCTGGGTCGTCGACAATCAGATCATCGGGTACGGCCGGACGACCGGCCGCGGACTCGCCGCGGGACTCGGACATCTCCCCGGCCTGCGGGTTCCGGGCCCGGCGGCGGACGAGGCGATGGAAGTGTTGCGCCGCTTGTTGATCGACCCGGCCGAGCGCGAAACGCTTGCCTCCCGCGCGTGGGAGGCGGTGGACGGTCAAGGATGTTCCCGCGTAGCAGATTCGCTACAGAATGTGATCGACACGCGGGCCTGAAATACCCTTTACCCGAAAAGCCGAGAACATATTAGTCCAAACGTACATCACCCAAATAGGGCTTTTAAGTTTTCTTGGCATGGCATGGGGTTTTGCGCCCGATTTGGCAGGTAATAATTGCCGCATGTTCAGCAAATTCCTCCGCAACGCGGCCGTGGTCAGCCTCGCCACCGCCGCCCTGTCCGCCACCACCTTCGGCACGTCCGCCTCGGCGGCGCCGGCCGTCGAGGCCCCCACAAGCCCGAAGGCCAGCCAGCAGGCTCCCGCGCTGAGCTACCAGGCCCGCGCCTTCCTCAACAACCGCCGCTCCCAGGGCCTGTGCGTCAACGCGCACATCCAGGACATCGGCTGGCAGGGCTGGGAGTGCGGCCGCAACGTCGAGGTCGGCACCACCGGCCAGGGCAAGCGCATCGAGGCGCTCGCGTTCGAGTCGACCCGCCTCGGCGGCGTCTACGCCCAGGCCCACGTCCAGGACAAGGGCTGGATGCGGGTGCAGGGTGGCCAGGACCGCGAGCGGTTCTGGGTCGGCACCACGGGCGAGGCCAAGCGTCTCGAGGCCGTGCGCATCGGCAGCCGCCGGACCCAGATCTGGGCGCAGGCCCACGTCCAGGACAAGGGCTGGATGCGGGCGGACCGCTCGGACCGTCGTGGCCCGGCCGAGGTCGGCACCGTGGGCGAGGGCAAGCGTCTCGAGGCCCTGCGCATCGGCGTCGTCGGTCGCTGAAGGTAATTCCTCCGGCCGCTGACGGCGGCCGCTGAGGGTGGTTCGAACACACACCGCGGGCGGGAGCTGCAGCTCCCGCCCGCGGTTCTCATTGCCCGGCCGTTTGTTCGCGGCGGTGCGTCAGGCCCGCACCGAGCGGCCGTACCTGTTGTCGGACCAGGCGGCGATCCGCCCGTCGATCTCGTCGGCGGGCAGCGGCCGCGCGAAGTAGTGCCCCTGCGCCTTGCCCGCGCCGAGCAACGTCAGCTCGCGCGCCTGCGCGATCGTCTCGACACCCTCGGCGATCGTGTCCATGCCGAGCACCCGGGCCAGCCGGAGCACGGCCTGCGCCACCGCCGCGCCCTCCGCCGAGTTGTCCAGCGTGGCGACGAAGACCCGGTCCAGCTTGAGCAGGTCGATCGGCAGGTGCGTGAGGTTGCTCAGCGACGAGTAGCCCGTGCCGAAGTCGTCCAGCGCGATCCGGATGCCCTCGTCGCTGAGGATCTGCAGGTGGGCGCGGGGCACCTCGGCGTCGATCAGCTGGTTCTCGGTCACCTCCAGCACCAGGTGGTTCGGGTTCATCCCGGTCGCCCGGACGATCGCGCGCACCTCGGCGCTGAAGCCGTCCTCCTCGAGCTGGCGCGCCGACACGTTGACGTGCAGCGGGATCTGCGGCCAGCGGCGCGCATAGGTGCAGGCCTCGTGCAGCACCCACCGGCCGATCTCGTCGATGACGCCGATCCGCTCGGCGAGCGGGATGAACGCCTCCGCCTCGAGCAGGCCGAGCCGGGGGTGCTCCCAGCGCGCCAGCGCCTCCACCCCGGCCAGCTCCTCGTCGGGCAGCCCGACGATCGGCTGGAACACCAGGCGCAGCTGGCCCGCCCCGGTCGCCAGGCGCAGCTCGTCCTCCAGCGACGGCCCGTCCCCGCTGCCCATGGTGTCGGCGAAGCACGCGTACCCGTTGCCGGCGCCGCGCCGCTTGGCGTGGTACATCGCCACGTCCGCGCGGTGCAGCAGCTCGTCGGCGTCGTGCTCGCCCGGCTGGGACAGCGCGATGCCGATGCTGACCGAGGCGGGCACCGGCCGCCCGTCGATCATGATGGGCTCGGTGGCCGCGGCGACGACCCGCCGGGCGACCGCCTCCGCGTTGGCCTCGCTGCCGATGTCGTGCAGCACGACGGCGAACTCGTCGCCGCCCAGCCGGCCGGCCACGTCCGAGCCGAGGATCGCGTTGCGCAGGATCCGCGCCACGCCGATCAGCAGCTGGTCGCCCGCCTTGTGCCCCTGGGTGTCGTTGACCTGCTTGAAGCCGTTGAGATCCGCGACCAGCACGGCGGTGACCCGGCCGGCCCGGCCGTCGCGC
Organism: uncultured Actinoplanes sp.; assembly: GCA_934667465.1. Classification (GTDB taxonomy): domain Bacteria; phylum Actinomycetota; class Actinomycetes; order Mycobacteriales; family Micromonosporaceae; genus Actinoplanes. The sequence goes on from CAKUMG010000041.1 coordinate 2,398, forward strand.
TCCAGCGCCTGCACCAGGCGGTCGCGCAGGGCGGAACGGTTCGCGAGCCCGGTCAGCCCGTCGGTGGACGCCGCCTGGTCGCTCTCCCGCTGCACGGCGAGCTGGCGCAGCACCACGAGCCCGGTGATCGCGAAGCCGCCGAGGGTCAGCCCGCTCCACGGGAAGGCGTGCTCCTCCTGCAGGGCCGCGGCCACCATCAGGCCGTAGCCGACGGCGATCGCCCCGTACGCGATCTTGTTGCGTACCAGGCACTTCTCGGCCAGCGCCGACGCGTCTCCGGGCTCGGTGCGGCGCACGACCGCCGCGGCGGCCAGCAGCCCGAGCATCGACAGCACGGCGACGCCCTGCCACAGCTCGCTCCGGTCGGTCCCGCTTCCGTGCACCGCGAGGTAGCCGTTCACCGCGTCGTACCCGAACATGATCAGCACGGCGGCGCCGAGCAGGGTGACCGGGGCGGAGCCCGCCGCCACCGTGCCGCGCCGCAGCAGCCGGCCCACGGCGAAGATCAGCAGCAGGTCGAGCACCGGGTAGACCGTGGCCGCCACGAGCTCCACGTGCCGCGAGCCGACGTACGGGCCGATCACCAGGTACCACACCGTCATGGCCGCGGCGGCGCCGGTGATCAGCACGTCGAGCACGGCCTTGCGGCGTTCCAGGGCGGTCACGGTGAGCAGCGGGAACGAGTAGGCCGCCGCGAGCAGCGCCACCACGATCCCGAGCCGCGGCGCATCCGCCGTCGCGGGGAACGACGTGGTCGCCCCGGGCAGCATGAACAGGGCCAGCGTGACGAGGTGCAGCGGGAAGACCGCCGCCATGAGCCACCACGCCCGCCGGGCCCGGGCGCCGCTGCCGGAGATCCGCGCGGCTCCCAGCGCGGCCGCGAACCCGATCCCGCACAGCAGCACCATGGCCGGCAGCCCGGCGACGTAGACGCCGAGCGGCCCGGTGGCGAACCCGGCGATGCCCAGAGCCCACACCCCGGCGAGCACAGCCAGGAGACGATTCCCGTTCACAGCTGACTGTTCGGCCGCCTTGAGCCCCTCTTGAGGTCTTTACAGCGCGCGTAGCGTGGCGCTCATGGATCTCCGGTACCGCTCCGCGGCGGGACGCTGGGTGCTGTTGGCCACCGTGCTCGGCTCGGCGCTGGCCTTCATCGACTCGACAGTCGTGAACATCGCGCTGCCGGAGATCGGCCGCGACCTGAACGCCGACGCGGCCGGCCTGCAATGGACCGTCAACGGCTATGCGCTCAGCCTCGCCGCGCTCGTGCTGGTCGGCGGCTCGCTCGGCGACAGGTACGGCCGGCGGCGGGTGTTCGCGATCGGGGTCGCCTGGTTCGCGGTCGCCTCGTTGCTGTGCGGGCTCGCTCAGACGATCGAGCTGCTCATCGCGGCCCGGGTGCTGCAGGGCATCGGCGGTGCGCTGCTGACGCCCGGGGCGCTGGCGATCCTGGAGGCGTCGTTCACCCGCGAGGACCGGTCGAAGGCGATCGGCGCGTGGTCGGGGCTGGGCGGGATCGGCGGCGCGCTCGGCCCGTTCCTCGGCGGGTGGCTGGTCGGGCTCGGCAACTGGCGGACGATCTTCCTGATCAATGTGCCGCTGGCCGTGCTCGTGCTGGCGGTCACGCTGCGGCACGTGCCCGAGTCGCGCAACGAGTCCGCCGAGGCCGGCGTCGACGTGGCCGGCGTCCTCACCGGCGCGCTGGGGCTCGGCGGGCTGACGTACGGCTTCACCGCCTGGCCCGAACGGGGGCCCGACAGCCCCGAGGTGCTCACGGCCCTGGCGGTGGGCGTGCTCGGCCTCGCGAGCTTCCTGGTCGTCCAGCGGCGCTCCCGGCATCCGATGCTGCCGCTGCGGATCTTCCGGTCCCGCCCCTTCAGCGGCGCCAACGCGGTGACCTTCCTCGTCTATGCCGCCAACGGGGGCGTCTTCTTTCTCGTCGTCCTGAACCTGCAGGTGGTGGCCGGTTTCAGCCCGCTCGCGGCCGGACTGGCGCTGCTCCCGGTCACCGCCCTGATGCTGATCCTCTCGGCGCGTGCCGGGGCGCTGTCCCAGCGGATCGGCCCCCGCCTGCCGATGACGGCCGGCCCGCTCGTCTGCGCGGCGGCGCTGGTCTGGCTCTCCCGGATCGGCCCGGGTGCCTCCTACCTCACGGACGTCCTGCCGCCCGTGATCCTGTTCGGGCTGGGCCTGTCCCTGCTGGTCGCGCCGCTCACGGCGACCGCGCTGGGAGCACTGCCGGATGCGTACGCGGGGATCGCCAGCGGTGTCAACAACGCGGTCGCCCGGGCGGCGGGGCTGCTGTCGGTGGCCGTGCTGCCGCTGGCCGCGGGCATCGGCGCGGGCAGCCTGACCGACGCCGCGGACCTCAGCCCCGCGTACCGCACGGCGATGGTGATCTGCGCCGCCCTGATGGCCGCGGGCGGCCTCCTCGCGTACGCCCTCGTGCCGTCCCGCATGCCGGCGACCGACGCCCGGTCCTTCTGCGATGTCGCGGGACCACCCGTCCGTCCCGTCTCCGACGTGATCCGGCGATGACGGCCCGCCCGGCGGGTCGTGCCCACCAGTGACGCGTCACGCGCGGGCGGGGACCGCCGTCCGGTCCTCGGCGACGGCGTTGTGGATCGTCGCGGCGATGCCCTCCATGGGGTCGTCGTCGGTGGTGCCCAGGTAGTTCTTGGTCACGGCGATCGACAGGTTCAGCTCCGGGTAGAAGCCGGCCAGGCTGCCGCCGTTGCCGCTCCAGCCGAACCGGGTGCCGCCGAGCTGGGCGACATAGCCCAGCGTCTTCGGCAGGTCCCCGCCGAACGCCCAGTCCGGGCCCTGGGTCAGCACCGTCGTGACCGTCTTCAGCCGCTCCGGCGAGATCAGGCGGACGCCGTCGACCTCGCCCATCAGCGCCGCGTACAGGCGGGCCATGGCCCGGGCGCTGACCGTGGCGACCGCCGGGATGTCGGTCTGCATGATGTCGCGGCGGTTCGCCAACGCCGCCTCCGGGCGCACGCCGGGCGGCGCGATGTCGTCGAAGTGCTCGATGTTCGCGCTGAGCTGGTCGAGCGCCATCGCCCAGTTGCGGTCCTTGAGCCGGGCGCACCGGTTGAGCTCCTGCGGCGGCACCCCGAAGAACAGCTCGCGCTCGGCGCCGAGCGGCCGGGCGACGTCCTCGGCCAGCGCCCAGGCGAGCGGCCGCTGCGTCGCGCGCCGGACGATCTCGCCGATCAACCAGCCGTACGTCCATTCGTGGAAGCCGTGGCGGCTGCCGGGCTGCCACGACGGCGTGGACCCGGCGATGGTCCGGCACATCCGGTCCCAGTCCAGGAAGTCCTCCGCCGTGGTGAACGACGGCAGCGTGGGCACGCCCGCCGAGTGGGTGAGCGCGTCCCGCAGCGTGGCGTGCTGCTTCTCGTGCCGCCCGAACTCCGGCCAGACGTCGGCGATGCGCAGGTCGTAGTCGATCAGGCCGCGCTCGGCCAGCACATGCACCACGGTGCTGGTCAGACCTTTGCCGGTGGAGAAGCTGAAGAACGGCGTGTCCGGCGTGACCCGCGCACCGGTGGACTCGTCGGCCAGCCCCGACACGGCGTTGACGATCAGCTGGCCGTCGGCGTACGCGGCGACCTGGACCCCGATCTCGCGGCCGGCGAAGACCAGCGAGTCGATCTGCCGTTGCACCGCGGCCTGGAGGTTCATCCAGTTGCTCACGATCCCAGCATCCCGCAGCAGCGGTCCCCGCATTGCCGATTCGCGCAAAGGTGGGGTTAGCCCTACCACGGAACCGGAGGTGTACGGGATCGAAGCGCGGGCCGCGCTTCCCTAGGGTCGGGGTATGACGACGACCCGGCGGCTCCTGCGGCAAGTTGGCCTCGACACCCAGTACGTGCTGCTCGGCTTCCCGCTGGGCCTCATCACCCTCGTTCTCGCGGTCACCGGCCTGGGTCTGGGCCTCGGCCTGGGCATCCTCTGGGTGGGTGTGCCCATCCTGGTGGGCACGCTCATGATGTCCCGGGGCTTCGCGGCGCTCGAGCGGGTCCGGATCGGCCCGGTGCTGGGCCGCCGGGTCGAGCACCCGCACTACAAGCGGGCGCGCCCCGACGCGATCCTGGTGCGCAAGATGGTCACCCCGCTCACCGACGCGCAGTCCTGGCTCGACTGGGTGCACGCCCTGTTCCGGCTGATCCCGAGCACCGTCGCGTTCTGCTTCGCTGTCACCTGGTGGGCCGGGCTGCTCGCCGGCGTCCTCTACCCGCTGTACGGGTGGGCGCTGCCGCAGGGTCCCGACCAGCAGGACCTGCCGGAGCTGCTCGGACTCGGCGACTCGCTCGGCGTACGCACGGTCTTCTGGATGTCCGCCGGTTTCTTCTTCCTCGGGACCATCTACCCGGTGCTGCGCGGCGTCGCCCTGCTCGAGGCGCTCTTCGCCAAGGGTTTGCTCTCCGGCGTGCACGACCTGCGCCGCCAGGTCACCGAGGCCAACGAGGCCCGCGACACCGCCCGGGCGCAGAAGGCGGCGGCCGTGTCCGCCGAGGCCACCGCGCTGCGCCGGCTGGAGCGCGACATCCACGACGGCCCCCAGCAGCGCCTGGTCCGGCTCGCCATGGACCTCGGCCGCGCCGAGCAGCAGTTCGCCTCGGACCCGGAGGCCGCCCGCGCCACGGTCACGGAGGCCATCGCCCAGACCCGCGAAACCCTCGACGAGCTGCGGTCCCTGTCCCGCGGCATCGCCCCGCCGATCCTGGTCGACCGCGGGCTCCAGGCGGCCCTCACCGCGCTCGCCGGCCGCTGCACGGTCCCGGTCGATCTGGATGCCCCCGCCATCGAGCGGCTCGACCCGGCGGTGGAGAGCACTGCCTACTTCGTGGTGGCCGAGGCCCTCACCAACGTCGCCAAGCACAGCCACGCCGCCGAGGTCCAGGTGACGATCCGGCGCGCCACCACCGGCCTTATGATCACGGTCGTGGACGACGGCGTGGGCGGCGCGAGCACGGCCAAGGGCCACGGGCTGGCCGGCCTCGGCGACCGTGTCGCGGCCGCGGGCGGGGTGTTCAGCGTCGACAGCCCGATCGGCAGTGGGACGACCCTCACGGTGGCGCTGCCGCTCTGAGGACGTTGCGCGGGCCCGGGAGCGACTACTCTCCCGGGCATGCGGGTGGTGATTGCCGATGACGCGGTGCTGTTGCGAGAAGGCCTGGTCAGGCTCGTCCAGGAGAACGGCTGGACCGTCGACGCGGCGGTCGGCGACGGCCCGTCCCTGGTCGCGGCGATCGAGCAGCACCGCCCGGACGTCTCCATCGTGGACGTCCGGATGCCGCCCACCCACACCGACGAGGGCCTGCGCGCCGCGGTCGAGGCCCGCACCCGGGTGCCCGCCAGCCCCGTCCTCGTCCTCTCCCAGTACGTCGAGGTCGCCTACGCCGACGACCTGCTCGCCGACCGCCGCGGCGCGGTCGGCTACCTCCTCAAGGACCGCGTCGCCGACGTCGCCGACTTCCTCGACGCGCTCCGCCAGGTCGCCGGCGGCGCCACCGTCCTCGACCCCGAGGTCATCAGCCAGCTCCTGGTCCGCCGCCGCCGCGACGACCCGCTGCGCGCCCTCACCCCGCGCGAGCGCGAGGTCCTGGGCCTGATGGCGGAGGGCCGCTCCAACACCGCCGTGGCGCGCAAACTGGTGGTGAGCGAGGGCGCGGTCGAGAAGCACATCCGCAACATCTTCACCAAGCTCGGCCTCCACCAGGACGACGAGCAGCACCGCCGCGTCTTGGCCGTCCTCACCTACCTCCAGGGCGACAAGACGTAGGGCGGCCGGGGGCTGTACCGGGCCGCTGATCCCGGCCACGATGAAGTGGTGAGCGATGACGTCGCCGTGCCGAATGACGCCCCTGCCGATCCCGGGCCCGCAGCCGCCGAAGATGCCGCCACTCGTCCCGACCCTGTCGCCCCAGCCGCGACCGTCGCCGTGACGCCGCAGGTCACCCACGCCACGAAGGTCAAGATAGAGACCCCGGGCGCGACCGTCGAGATCGAGGCGCAGGCCGGCCTCGAGGAAGTGGCACAGACCGCGCTGCGGCTCTTCCACCAGGCGGGCGGCTGGCCACGCGAGAACACGCACGCCGCCGGCTTCGCGGCCGCGGAACGGCGCGACACCCCGCCGGTGCAACCGAGCGGCATGTACTCGGCTCCGGGCAGCTATCCCGTACAACTGCCCTAGCCGTGCCTCTACCCCCACTGGTGGCTGCCGCAGGTGGCCCACGCCGTCGAACCGGACGAGCCCCCGCGCTGCACTTCTTGGCGAAGACCCCGGTCGCCCCTGCCCTTTGGGTATGCCGCCGGGGTTTTGTCTTTCCCTCGCTCAGGCTCTGTCCAGGGCACCAGTTCCTCGGTGCGCGACACGGACCGGCCCAGCGCGTGCGCGAGCCTACGCCTGCTCCAGCTCGTCGCGGGCCTATGTCCACAACGGGGAGGTCAGCCGTGCAGGACGGCTGACACAAGGAAGCCCAGGGTGGCGGCACCGAGGCCGGCCACGACGCTGACCAGGGCATACGCCGCTGCGTCGAAGCTCCGCCCGCCGCGGGCCAGGTTCAGGATCTCCCAGCCGAAGGTCGAGTACGTCGTGAGGGCGCCGCAGAACCCCGTGCCCAGCAGGGCGATCAGCCACGGCGCGAGGGGCAGGCCGAGCACCACCCCGAGGACGAACGAGCCGGTGACGTTGACGGCGAGGGTGCCCCGGGGAGAAGCCACGACCAGGCCGGTCAGGTAGCGCAGGGTCGCGCCGAGAGCGCCGCCCAGGGCGACGAGCAGCACGGTCATCGGCGGGCGAGCCCCGCCAGGGTGGCGCCGGCTGAGACTGCCAGGACGGCGCCGATCAGGGTGGCGGCGAGGTAGGCCAGCGCGGCGGGCGGGTCGGCCAGGAGGACGTCGACCGAGGCCGTCGAGAACGTGGTCCAGCCGCCGAGCAGGCCGGTGCCCAGGAAGGCCCGGGTGCGAGGAGCAGCCGACAGCGTGTAGAGGACGCCGATCAGGAAGCAGCCGGTGACGTTGATCGTCCACGTGGGCCAGGAGAAGCCCGTGGGGTCGTGCGGCCACGCGACGCCGAGGCCGTAGCGGGCCAGGGCGCCCAGGGCGCCGCCGGCCGCTACCCACGGGATCATGCGCACCCGATCAACCTAACGGGCAGCAGGCCTCCCCCGGCGGCAGCGGCTCGGTAGTCGCGGTGATGTCGCGCAAAGTGACGCCCGCAGCCCGCTCGAGCACGATGGGTGACCAGTTGTCGCCCGTGCCGGCGCCGCGCAGGGTGCAGTCGCGGATCGTGGTGTCGCGGTAGTGCAGGACGCTGACCAGCCCGTCGACCTCGCTCCTGCCCCAGCCGGCGGCGCGGACCGCGTAGCGCGGGCCGTTCCACTGGACGCAGACGTCCGCGATGTCGATGGCCGAGCCGACCCGGTCAGAGGTGACGAAGCGGTCGGTGTTGTCGCCGGGCAGCAGGCGGAAGCCCATCTCGACGTCGCGCAGGCAGGCGCCCTCGACGCGGACGTCGTGCACCGAGCTGAGGTAGAAACCCTCGATCGCGTCGCGGACGCGGACGTCCGTGATCGTGAGCCGGTGCGGGTGGTAGGTCGGGCCGGTGATCGACGCGACGTCCGCACCCACCGCTCCCCAGTGGACCGCGACAGCCGTGTAGCCGCCGCGGACCGTCACGTCGTGGGCGGTGATGTCGCGGACCGCACCCATCAGGGCGATGCAGTTGGCGTGCTTCTCGTCGCTGCGCTCGACGTGCAGGCGGCGCAGGTCGACGCGGGCCACCCACTCCGGGGTGTCGCGGTAGAGATAGTCGCCGACGGTCACGGCCGTGCCGCGGTCGCCGCCGTGCTCGCCCGGGTCGGCCGGCGGCGGGCGCAGGCCGAGGTCGCTGACCGCCACGTCGGAGCCGAGGATGTGCAGGATCGGGTGGCCGGTGGTGCCCGTCGAGTCGAGCCAGGTGCCGGGTGGGCCGCCACCCGCGCCCGCGACCTCGGAGCCGCGGATCGTCCAGCCGCCCGGCACGCGCAGCCCGTCGGCGATCGGGTGGGTGCCCGGCGGCAGTTCGAGCTTGCCGGCCGGGACCGTGTCGAGGACCTCCTGCAGGACGCGGCGGTTGCGCTCCGCGTCCGGGCCGAGCGCCGGACGGTGGATCATCGTCAGGCCCCCGGCACGATCTTGCACGACAGCCCCTGGTGCGCCTCGTCGAGACCGACGAGCAGCGTGCCCGCCTCGGCGGGACGGCGCAGCGTGAGGCTCCCGGGCTTGCGGTCCACCACTTCCAGATCGACGGGTACGCCGTTCCGCAGCGACACGGCACGGACGCCGAACCCGTCGGCGGGGCGCGCCTTCGCCACCTCGGCCACCACCCGGTTGCCGGCGCGGCGGGCGGCGCGGAGGACCTTGAAGCCGGCGCGCGCGGGCTTCTTGCGGGTCCACTTGTGCGACGGGGAGACGGGCAGCGGCGGTGCCGGCGTGACCGGGGTGACCTGGAGCCGGAACGTGTCGGGGCCGTCCGCCGCCAGGACCGCCAGGTCGCAGCCCGTCGCGCCGGCCACGGCGAACGGGGTGGCGGGCTTCGGGCGTACGGAAATCTTGTCGATCCGCACCCCCAGGGCGGCCCGCGCGGCGATCCGCCCGGCCGTCCACCCGGGCCGCGGGGGTTCGGCGAGCTCGACCATGAGCAGGCCGTGCTCGTCGAGGTCCTCGGCGGCCAGGTCGAACTCGACGGTGACCTTGGCGCCGCCCGCGCTGCGCAGGCCCTGCCGGCGGGCCAGCACGGCGGCGCCGCGCAGCTCGCCCTGCGCCCGGACCAGCACCACCCGCGGCAGCTCCCGGGCCAGCCGCGAGGGCCGCACCCGGTCGGACCACCATCGGGTGCCCAGCTCGTCGAGGTGGATCACGACGCCGACCCGGACCGGTACGCCGGCGCCGCGCACCTTGAGCCCGACGGCGCCGTGGTCGGCGGTGACCCGCCCGACGATGGCCCGGCCGCGGACCACCTGGTCGACGATGGCCAGACCGGGGCCCATGCCGCTGGTCACCTCGAGCGGCAGGCCGTCCAGGACGACCGGCTGCTCGTCGTAGTCGGTGGCGAACCAGGAGCCGATCATGCGCGGAAGTCCGTCCGGGTCAGCATCGGCTCGCGCCGCGTCCACATCCGCTCGACGGTGCTGAACAGCGGGTCCGCGTCCGCCTCGATGTGCCGGAACGTGGCGCGCATGGTCTTGAGCAGCGTGTCGGCCGGCCACACCTCCCACTGCGGCACCTGCGGCGTCACGACGTCCGTGCCGCTGCGGTAGAGCCACAGCCACAGCCGCGCGCGGCGCACCTGCTCCTCGGTGACCAGCTCGGCGCCGTCCCGGATCGCGGTGATGCTCTGCTCCAGGGTCTTCCAGTACGCGTCCTGGTCCTCCACGACCGTCGACAGGCCGCACGAGCTCCACTCCGACCAGCCGGCCTGGATGACCGGGATGCCGTACGCGGGCAGCTCGTTGCTGACGCTGCCGCGGACCGTGACGCCGAGGTCGGTCAGGCTCCACAGCGCGTTCTTGCTCAGCGTGGCGCTCGGGCGGAACGCGAGGTGCTTGACCTTCTCGTAGCGCGCGGCGACGGAGTCGAAGAAGCCCGTCGAGTCGTACAGCGCCTGGCTCGGGTGGTCGAGGAACAGCCACTGCGCCTCGGGGTGCTCGGCCGCGTAGGCGGCCGTGTCGGCGAACCAGTCGGCGAGGCTCGGGAACAGCTCCCGGTTGGTGCCCAGCGCGTCGGAGACCGCGTGGTTGTAGACGGTCACGATCGGCCGGTCCGCGTCGAAGCCGAGCCGGTCGACCACGTGGGTGCGCAGGCGGGCCCGCTCGGCCGGGTTGTTCAGGTCGACCGAGGCGGTCACGCCGCCGCGCCACCAGCTCGGCCGGCCCAGGTTGACCTTGGCGCGCCACGCGACGAGCTCGGAGGTCTTGCGCAGCTCCTCCCGCTTGGGCCACACCTGGGTCTCGAACACGTCGCCGATCTGCCGGGTGAGCTCCTCGCGGAACGTGCCGGTGCCGGTGTCGTGCTCGGGGAACAGCCCGTACGCCTTGAAGCAGCCGGTCTGCTGGGTGTGGATGATCGGGATGTCCGCGCGCCGGGCGGCCTCGGACGCGAGCCCCCACTGGTCGTAGTCGACGTGGCTGGTCACCAGCGCCACGACGTTGCGGCCCATGAGCTCGGTGTAGTAGTCGTGCAGGCGGGTGGCGTACGTGTGGCGCAGCTTGTAGTCCGGCAGGGACTGGTAGCCCTGCGGGAGTCGCGGCAGCTTGGCGAGCCGGCAGTAGGTCGCGTCCGTGTACGCGACGATGGTCTCCTCGTCGCGGGCCGGGGTGGACGACTTGCGGACGAGGTCCCACACGTCGATGACCTCGGAGGCCGCGTAGGACTCGGCGACCCGGCGCACGATGCCGACGTCGAAGCCGGTCCAGAGCGTGTTCTTCCACGCCTCCTCGACCCCGGTCAGCACCACCATGCGGGCCGGCTGCAACCGGCGGATGGCGTTGGCGAACGCCAGGTTGCGCAGGTTGACCCGGATGTCCTGGTGGAACATCTCCACCACGATGATCGCGTCGTCAGCCGGGTGGGGCAGGTGCTTCTCCCAGAAGACCGAGGCCGACTCCAGGAAGACCTGGAGCTCCTTGCTGTTCGCGTTCAGCCACACCGTGTTTTTCCGTGCCTCTCAGATCAGGTCCCAGGACAGCGGCGTGCCCTTGGCCGCGTCCTGCTGGAAGGTGCGTCCGAGCACCATGCCGATGGCGTCCGGGGCGAGACCCCCGGTCGGGCGGATGGACCGCACATTGCTCTCGGTGACCGGGTCGCCCGCGCGGACGTCCTCGACCACGTAGAGCGAGCGGCGGAACCGGAGCCCCTCACGCTCGGCCTCGGTCGGCCCGATCGCGGTGGTGCCGAGCGCCTGCCAGGCCCGCTCCGACTCGACGACCAGGGCCTTGAGCTCGTCCGGGGTGAGCGAGAACGCCGAGTCCACGCCGCCGTCCGCCCGGTCCATGGTGAGGTGCTTCTCGATCAGGCAGGCGCCGAACGCCACGCTCGCGATCGGGACGCCGATGCCGAGCGTGTGGTCGCTCAGGCCGATCGGCAGCCGCAGCGCCTCGGCCAGCACCGGGATGCGGCGCAGGTTGGTGTGCTCCGGCGGGGCCGGGTAGGACGCGGTGCAGGAGAGCACCACCAGGTCCTTGGCACCGGCGCCGCGGGCGGCCTCGACGGCCGCGGCGATCTCCTGCAGGCTCGCCATGCCGGTCGAGATGATGACGGGCTTGCCGGTCGCCGCGCAGCCCCGGATCAGCGGCAGGTCGGTGATCTCCGACGACGCGATCTTGTAGAGCGGGGCGTCCAGGCTTTCGAGCAGATCGATGGCCGTACGGTCGAAGGGGCTGGAGAACGGCGTCAGCCCCCGCTCGCGGGCGCGCTCGAAGATCGCCGCGTGCCACTCCCACGGCGTGTGCGCGCGCTCGTACAGCTGGTAGAGGTACTCGTTGCCCCAGAGTTCGTGGCCCTCGGAGATCTGGAAGCGGGGGTGCTTCACGTCCACGGTCATGGTGTCGGCCGTGTAGGTCTGGATCTTGATGGCGTGGGCGCCGGCCTCCGCGGCCGCGTCGACCAGGGCCAGCGCCCGGTCCAGCTCGCCGTTGTGGTTGCCGGACATCTCGGCCACGATGTAGGGCCGCTTGCCGGCGCCGATCTCCACGTCGTTGACGATCACTTGTCGATCCCTCTCTCGGTCCACACCACGGTCTGCGGCGTCCCGTCGATCAGCCGTTCGTAGCGCCGGGTCTCCCGGAACCCGAACCGCCGGTGCAGCGCGATCACCTGCTTGTTCGAGGCGAGCTGCTCGCCTCCGAGCCGGGTCAGGCCCAGCGTGCCGAACGCGTGGTCGACCGCCTCCTGCTCCAGCCGCAGCCACGCGGGCAGCAGCCCGCGCCCCAGACCCGCCACGTCCAGGTAGAAGCTCCAGCTGGGCGGGTCCTCCCGCAGGTCGAAGATCACGACGCCGCAGTCCTCGTAGATGAGGACGTGCCGCCGCGGGTCGCTCGTGGCGTTCTTCCACCACGCGGCGTGCTCCTCCGGGGTGATCTCGTGGGTCGACAGGCTGACCGCACGGACGTCCGAATGATTACGCCAGGTGAGGACACGGTCCCGATCAGCGTCGGTGGCGGCACGCAGCACTTCGGGAACGCTCCTCATGTCTCACGGTGGAGGCGTCACCGTACGGAAGCCGCCTGAGCCTGCTGTGGCGCCGAGGCAAGGGCCGGGCGAACCGCAGGTGACGGCTCGGGGTCGCGACGGGTCAGCCGGTACACCTGCCGGAGGCTTGCGTACATCGGGTAGCTGTTCAGCCGGACCAGCTTGTGCTTGATGCCAGGGTGTCCCGGGTAGTCCGCGGGGAGGTGGCGGCGGTAGTGCGCGGCGAGCCGGCGGAACCAGGCGCGGCGGCGGCGCGGGTCCAGCCGGCCGTCGTTGCCCAGCACCACGAGAAGGTGGTTCACCATCGAGGTGAACAGCAGGTGTCGCAGCCACGGCTCGGGGTCGCGGGCCGCCACCCAGGCGAGCATCCGGTCGTACTGGTCGAACGCCTCGAAGTGGCGCTCGCTGCGGGTAGCGGTGATCGCGCCGAGCCGGCCGACCCGGTAGTGGTAACAGACCCGGTCGAGCACCTCGATGCGGTCCGCGGCGATGAGCACCGGGTTGCTGAACGGGACGTCCTCGTACCAACCGGGCAGGAAGCGCAGGTCGATCTCGTCGAGCAGGCCCCGCCGCACGATCCGGTTCCACGCCGTGTGCTGCAGCCGGAGCAGGCTCGGCAGCCGCGGATCCTTGAGCACGCCGCTGCTGGCGTCCAGCTCCAGCCGGCCGTTCTCGTGCACCCGCAGATGATCCACGACCAGCACGTCCGGGCGGGTCGCACGCAGCCGGTCGAGCAC
>CAKUMG010000042.1 GCA_934667465.1 uncultured Actinoplanes sp.
ACCGTGGCCTGGGGCGTGTCGTCACGGTCGGTGTTGACCCAGACCAGGGCGCCTACGGCGAGTAACGCACCGATGAGCGCGCTCGCGAGGAGGACGGGGCGGCGCCCGATGCGGTCCCGGACGGGCGGCGCCGACGGGTTCAGGGCCTCCTCGAGGCGCCGGCGCGTCTCGGCGGTGTCGATGCGGGCGTCCGGGTCCTTCTGCAGGAGCCCGTCGAGGACCGGGCCGAGCACACCGGCGCGCTGCGGCGGGTCGGGCGGCTCGGAGGCGAGGGCGGTGAGCGTCGCCATCGCGCCCGGACGCTCGTACGGCGGCCTGCCCTCGACCGCCGCGTAGAGCGTGGCGCCGAGCGACCACAGGTCGGAGGCGGGCAGGGCCGTGCCGTCGGTGGCGCGTTCCGGGGCCATGTACTGCGGGGAGCCGAGCACCACCTCGTTGGTGGTCGTGATGATGCTGTCACCCTCGATGGTCGCGATGCCGAAGTCGGTGAGCACCACCCGCCCGTCATCGCCGAGCAGGACGTTCGCGGGTTTGACATCCCGATGCCGTACGCCGGAGGAGTGCGCCGCCTCCAGCGCGCCCAGCAGGTCGAGCCCCAGCTGCGCGACCCGGCGCGGGTCCTGCGGGCCGTCGTCGCGGATCACCTCCTGCAGCGACCGCGACGGGACGTATTCCATCACGATCCAGGCGCGCCCGTCCTCCTCGATCACGTCGTAGACCTGCGCGACCCCGGGATGGCTGAGCCGCGCCGCCGCCCGCGCCTCCTGCACCGTGCGCCGGTGCACCGCGTCGCGCTCGCCCTCGACCAGGTCGGGCGGGAGCAGGATCTCCTTGACCGCCACGTCGCGCTGCAGCACCTCGTCACGGGCCACCCACACCCGGCCCATGCCGCCCTGGCCGAGCGTCTCCCCCAGCCGGTAACGCCCCGCGACCTCAGTCGGCACCGCAGTCATGCGGGCCGATATACCCCGCCACCCCCGTCCGGACACTTCGGACGTCACACTTACGCTGTGTGATCAACTCCCTGCGACGGTACGCATCCGCGCCCGCGCCGCGCATCCGCCGGCGCGCCCGCCGTACCGCCCGCCCGATCGTCACCCCGCGATCGGCCCCGGCCGCTTGCCAACCGGCGCCCCTGACGGCGGGGCGGGTCGCCGCTCCGCACCGTCCCGCCTCCCGGCACCGCCCCGCCGCCCGGCACCGCAAAGAACCACCACCCCTCCGACCGGCGCTGCCCCACCGCCGGCACCATCCGGCGCCGCCCCGCACCGCCGGGACCACCCGGCACCGCCCCGCCCGACCTTGCGCCGCCCCACACCGCCGGCACCACCCGAGACCGAGCGGTCCCACCCGAGACCGAGCGTTCTCCTGCGATATCGGGCAGTTCCGTGCGAGACCGGGCGGGACCTAACGGGGTGTCCCGGCGTCCGACGGGGTTCGGAAGCGGCGGAGGCCCGGCATGGAGAACGCGAGCAGCACGGTCGCGAGCAGGGCCGCCGCGCCGCCGAGGGCGAGCGACGCGCCCGCGGACGTGACCGAGGCGATCAGGCCCGCGCGCAGGTTGCCCAGTTCCGGCCCGCCGACCCCGACGACGTGTTCGAGGGCGGCGACCCGGCCCCGGTAAGCCTCCGTGGTCGCCGACTGGAGGACCGTTCCGCGGGCCACGACCGCCCACGTGTCGGCGGCCCCGGCGACGGCGATCAGCGCGAGGACCAGCGGCAGCGCGGTGACCAGGCCGGCCAGCCCGAGCGTGAGCGCCCACACCGCCCCGCTGGCCAGCATGACGATCCCGGCGCGGCGGCGGTGACTGGCCAGCCCGGACAGCACCGAGGCGGCGACCCCGCCGACCGCGAGCGCCGAGGTGAACAGGCCCAGCACCTCGGGGCGGCCGCCGAACCGTTCCGCGTTGAGCACCGGGAACAGCGCGACCGGCATGGCGAGCAGCGTCGCGGCCAGGTCGGCCAGGAGCGCGCCGCGGACGGCGGGGGTGCTCACCGCGTACCGGATGCCCTGGGTGACGGCCGCCGCACCGGGACGGCCGCCGCCCGGGGCGACACCACCGGGGACGCCCCGGATCCCGGCGAGGGCGGCGGCGAACGTGGCCGTGTCGACGACGAAGCACCACGCCACGCCGGCCGCGGCGGTGAGCAGACCCGCGAGGGCCGGGCCGGTCAGCATGGCGAGCTGGAACGACAGGTGGCTCAGGGCGAGACCGGCGGCGAGCCGTTCGCCGGAGAGGATCGCGGGCAGGAACGTACGCCGCGCCGGGGCGCCCAGGGCCCCGCAGGAAGCGCTTACCGCGAGGAGCGCGAGCATCGCCGCCACTCCCCCGCCGCCACCGAACGCGACCGCCGCCATGCCCGCGGTCGTCACGATCTGCACGCCGGTGCACGCCAGCGCGAGCCGGCGCCGGTCCACATGGTCCAGGAAAGCGCTTCCCGCGAGCGCGATGACGATCATCGGCACGCCCGCCGCCAGCCCGGCGAGCCCGACGGTCGCCGCGCTGCCCGTCGTGTCGTACAGGTAGTACAGCATCGCGAACGCGCTCATCTGCCCGCCGAACCCGGACGCGGTCGTGCCCAGCCACAGCCGCCGGAAGACAGCGCTTTCCCGCAGCGGCCGCACGTCGGCGAGCGCTTTCACACCGCGCCCCGTCCCCGCGAGCCGTCGGCTGCCGTCCCGAGGTCGAAGTTGTCCTGGAGCCGGTCGGCGAAGGAGCGGCGCCCCAGCGCGGCCCGCAGATCGGCGACCACCTGGGTCAGCGAGTAGGGCAGCTCGGCGTCGAGCGCGCGGGTGGTCGCCTCGGTGGCGCGCCACTCCGCCTCCATGAACGGCAGGATCTCGTGCGCCCGGTCGGTGAGCTGCACGAGCCGGGTCCGCCCGTCCGTGCCGGGCGCGCTCTCGACCAAGCCCGCCTGGCGCATCGCCGTCACGGTCTGGCTCATCGCCGAGTGGCTGACGCCGCGCCGCCCGGCCAGCTCGCGGATGGTCTGCGGTCCGGACCGGCCGAGCGCGATCAGCGGCCCGACGAACCGCGTGCGCACCCCCTCGATGCCCGCGTCGGTGTAGAGGGCCGCGATGTCGCGGTCGAGCTCACCGAGCAGCCGGTGCACGTCCGACCAGTGGTTGCTGTCGAGCAGGTCCATGCCCGAGAAAGTAACAGTGCTTATATAATCTTCGCCAGCCGATTAGACTTCCGCCGTGCTCCCCGTCGTAGATGATCTCGGCCATGCCCGCAGCCGCGTCGCGGCCCTCGGCGCCCGCTTCTGCCTGACCTTCGTCAAGAACGCCGATGTCGAGGAAGCGCTCACCCGGATGGGCGCCCTTCCGGGAACGGTTCAAGAACGCCAACCCGACGAGCTCCCCCGGTACGCCGCGGCGGTGCCCCTGGGCCGCTGGACGCTCGTCGTCGAGGCGGACGGCGCGTCGAACGGCGACCACGTCCTGCTGGAAGCCGTGTCCCGGGACACCGAGGCGGTCTCCGTGCTCCGCGACGCGTCGGCGGCGCCCCGGTTCACCTATGCCCGCGACGGCGTGACCGCTGTCGCGTTCGACCCGTCGTACCCGTCGCCCGAGCTGACCTGGGGCGCCGAACCCGAGCTGCTGCGCCACCTGATGCAGGCCCTGGCGCTGCGCGAGCCCGCCGGCGAGGACGACGAGACGTGGCACGACCCCGAGGCCAAAGCACTCGTGCTCGCCCAGCGCCTCACCGGCGCCCGGGTTCCCGCCGACGCCCTCGAGATCCCCCGCCTCTCCGGGCGCCTGGAGCCGTGGTTCGTCGGCGGCCCCCGCCCGGCTGACCTGCTCAAACGCGGCAACCGGACCGCGGCCGTGCTCGCCGCCGCAGAGGAGGCCTCCCCCGAGCGGCGCCGGGCCGTGGCCGCGGACCACGTTCGCCGCCTGGCCGCCGAACTCGGCGTGACCGGCGCACCGGGGCTCGCCGGCCACCTGGCGCACCCCGGCCCGGTCACCCCCGAATCCGAGCTGGGCCGGCAGGTGATCGAATGGCTCGCCGACCCCGCGCGCTACGCCGCACTCACCACGGCCCTGCGCGGGATCGGCGACCCCGACTCCCTGGTAGCGCTCCGTGCCGCCCTCAAACCCGGCTACGACGAGCAGTCCGTCATCACGGCCCTCGCCGACCGGCCCTGAGCCCGAACGATCCGAGACCGACCAGCCCAGGCCCGGGCGGCCGGGCAGCGCAGCCCGACCCCGCGCGGCCGGCAGAGCGGCCAGCCCCCAGGCAGCGACGAGTCCGTCAGGCGGGGCCGGGGCGGGCCGGCTCCGCGGCAGCCTCCTCGATGATCTGCCGGTCCTCGTCACGGTGCACCCGGTACTGCTGGATCGAGTACGCGAGCGCCGCCGCCCACACCACATAGATCACCGCGTACACGGTGTAGCGCACCGGGTCCGACGCGTCGATCCAGTCGCTGCGCAGCAGGGTGCGGACGTTGGTCAGGATGATGATCCCGCCGACGGCCGCGCCCAGCACCCGCGGCGGGATGTGCCGCACGAGCCAGGCCGCGATCGGTGCCGCGATCACGCCGCCGATCAGCAGCGCCACCACCCAGCTCGCGTCGATGCCCTCGCCGCCGAGCCCGGTCAGGAAGCCGAGGCTGGCCGCGACGGCGATGAGGAACTCGCTGGTGTCGATCGAGCCGATCGTCTTGCGCGGCTCGAGCCGGCCGCTGGCCAGGATCGCCGGGGTGCCGACCGGCCCCCAGCCACCGCCGCCGGTGGCGTCCACGAAGCCGGCCACCACGCCGAGCGGTGCCAGGAAGCGCTTCCGCAGCGGCTTGCCCAGGGTGGTCCGCGGGATCCCCATCGTGGTGAACCGGATGAAGACGTAGAGCCCCAGCACCAGCAGGATGATCGACATCAGCGGCGCGGCGGTGCCCGTGTCCAGGTTCGACAGGAACGTCGCGCCGAAGAACGCGCCGAATGCTCCGGGCACGCCGATCTTGAGCACGACCGGCCAGTCCACGTTGCCGAAGCGCCAGTGCGAGACGCCGCTGATCAGCGTGGTGCCGATCTCGGCGAGGTGGACGGTGGCCGACGCGGCGGCGGGGTTGGTGCCGATCGCCAGCAGCAGCGTGGTGGAGGTGACGCCGTACGCCATCCCCAGGCTGCCGTCGACGAGCTGCGCCCCGAGCCCCACCAGCGCGAGCAGGATCAATCTACGCATGGTCCGGTCCCTTCGGGATGTCGCCGCGCAGGGTGATGCGGTGCATGACGCGCCGCTCGGTGCCGTAGTCCCGGTTGGCGTAGTGCGAGGTGCTGCGGTTGTCCCACAGCGCCACGTCGCCGGCCCGCCACCGGTGCCGGACGATGTGCTCCGGCTTGGTCAGATGCCCGTACAGCAGGTCGAGGATCGCCCGGCTCTCGAACTCGGACACCCCGGCGATGTGCGAGGTGAAGCCGGGGTTGACGAAGATGCCCTTGCGGCCGGTCTCCGGGTGCACCCGGACGACGGGGTGCTCGACCGGGTCGAGGCGGGTCACGATCTCGCCGTCCCACTCGTTGCCCTGCCCGCCGCGCCGCTGCGCGAGGTAGTAGCCGAACTCGCGGGTGCCGTCGTGCACCGCGGTGAGCCCGTCGACCAGGCGCTGCACGGCCGGGGTGAGCGAGTCGTACGCGAGCTGGCTGTCCGCCCAGTTGGTGTCGCCGCCGGCCGGGGGCAGGATCACCGCGCGCAGGATCGACCCGAGCGGCGGGCGGCGCATGAACGTCACGTCGGTGTGCCACACGTCGGCGAAGCCGTTGTCGGTGCTGTCCAGCGCGTACACCTCGGGGTGGGCCGCGTCGACGCCGCCGACCACGGGGTGCGAGGCGGTGAGCTCCCCGATCCGGCGGCCCAGGTCGACCTGGCCGTCGTCGTCGAGGCGCTGGTCGCGGACGAAGAGCACCTTGCGGTCCACCAGCGCGGCGCGCAGGGCGGCGATCTCGGCGTCGGAGGCGGTCGCCAGGTCGAGGCCGTGCACGACCGCGCCGAAGTGCGGGCCGAGCGGCTCGAGGGTCAGGTCGACCAGGGTGGCTGTCACAGAGTGGCTCCTTCGGTGTGCGACGACGAGGACGCGGACGACGAGGCCGGCGACGACGAGGACGACGCCGCAAGCTGAGTCGGCCGGGACGAGAAAGAGGCGGGAACGGACGAGGAATCGGCGGCCGCCGCCCGGACGGCGTGGCCGATCTGCGCGCGCAGAGCGGCGTAATCGGGAAGTCCCCGTAGTTCATCGGCGGACAGCCCGGTGCGCGGCAAGCCGACGGGCAGGTCGAGCGCGATCCGCCCGGGCCGGGCGGTCAGCACGACCACCCGGCTCCCCAGGAAGATCGCCTCGTCCACGCTGTGGGTGACGAAGACGCAGGTACGCCCGGTGGTGGCGCTGACCCGGCGCAGGTCCTCCTGCAGGCGCTCGCGGGTGAGCGCGTCGAGCGCGGCGAACGGCTCGTCGAGCAGGAGCAGCGGGTTCTCCACGGCCAGGGCGCGGGCGATGGCGACGCGCTGCTGCTGGCCGCCGGAGATCTGCCAGACCCGCCGGTGCGCCACGTCGTGCAGGCCGACGCCGGCGAGCAGTTCGTCGACGCGGTCGGCGGGCAGGCCGGCATAGCGGAGGGCCAGCGCGACGTTCCCACCCACGGTCTTCCACGGGAACAAGCGCGGCTGCTGGAACACCAGGCCGGCGCCGCGCCCGGGGACCGGCTCACGGCCGGCGGTCAGCACCGTGCCCCCGGTCGGGCGCTCGAAGCCGGCGATCAGGCGCAGCAGCGTGCTCTTGCCGCAGCCCGACGCCCCCACGAGCACGAGGAACTCCCCCGCCGGCACGGTCAGGTCGACCGGCCCCACCGCGGTGACGTCCCCGTACGAGTGGGTGATGTTCTCGAGCGAGATCGCGGGCTCAGCCGAGGACATCGGGCAGCCCCTTCACGTAGATCGCCTTCTGCACGGTGGCCAGGTCCGGGACCGCGTCGATCTTCTGCTGGTCCTTGAGGAACTGGGCGGCGCTGACCAGGTTCTCGGCGATCTTGCCGACCTTGGCCTCGGTGCCGAGCCACTCGTCGGAGGCGATGTCGGCGGGCTTGAGGAAGACGCCCTGCGACAGCTGGTTCTGCGCGTCCGCGGGGCTGATGTTGAGCTCGGCGCCGATCGCGTTGGCGGCCGCGGCCGGGTCGGTGCCGATCAGGTCGAGGGCCTGCGCCTCGGCCTTGCGCCACGCGTCGACGGCCTCGGGGTGCGCCTGCGCGAACGAGGTCGAGACCACGCCGAGGTCGAGCGTCGGTTTGCCGGCCGTGGCCAGCTCGCGGCTCGCAATGAGCACCTTGCCGGTCTTGCGCAGCTCGTCGAGCGAGGGCAGCCACGAGTACGCCGCGTCGAGGTCCCCGCGCGTCCACGCGGCCAGGATGTCCTGCGGCTCGAGGTCCACGATCGTGACCTCGTTCTCCTTGACCCCGGCCTGGTCCAGCGCGGCGAGCAGGCTGTAGTGAGCGGTGGACGCGAACGGCACCCCGATCTTCTTGCCCCGCAACCCCGCCACGTCGTCGACGCCGGAGCCGTTGCGGGCGACGAGCGCCTCGTTGTCGCCGGCGACGTCCAGGACGAAGGCGACCTGGTACGGGATGCTGAGCGGAGCCGACAATCCGCGGGCGACCGGGCTCGACCCGATCGCGGCGATGTCGATGCTCTTCGCCACGAACGCGGTGTTGATGCTGGCCCCGGAGTCGAACTTGGTCCAGGTGATCTCGTAGTCGGGCAGCGCCTTCTCCAGCAGCCCCTGGTTCTTGACGATCAGGTCGCCGCTCGGGAACGCCTGGTAGGCCAGCCGGATCGTCTTCGCGTCGCCGGCCTGGTTGCCGCTCGCGGCGCCGTTGCCGCAGCCCGCGAGGGCCAGTGCCAGCACCGACACAGCAGCGATCATCTTCTTCATGGTGGCGTTCCTCTTCAGTTACGGCCGCGCCACGGGATCAGCCGAGTTTCGGCTGTCCGCAGCAGGGCGTCGATGAGCAGGCCGGAGAGGCCGATGGCGAACAGTCCGAGCACGACGACGTCGGTCTGCGAGTAGCGCTGCGCGTCGCGGATCATGCCGCCGATGCCGGGCACCCCGTTGATGGTCTCGGCCGCGACGACCGACGAGTACGCGACGCCGACGGCCAGGCGGATGCCCGTACCGATCTCGGGAAGCGCACTCGGCAGCACCACGTCGCGGACCGTCTCCCACCGCCCGGCACCGAGCGCCCGCGCGGCCTCGACCAGACCGGCCGGCGCGTTCTGCACGGCCGCGGCGGTGGCGACGGCGACCGGCGGCAGCGCGGCGATCGCGAGCAGCCACAGCTTGGGCGTCTCGTCGATGCCGAACCAGATGATGAAGAGGCTGAAGTACGCCAGGGGCGGCAGCGCCCGGATGAACGTGACCACCGGCTCGGTCACCACCCGGATCGGCGTGACCGTGCCCATCACCAGCCCGAGCACGAGCCCGCCGGCCACGCCGATCACCGATCCGATGAGGATCCGGCGCAGACTCACCCCGAGATGCTCGATCAGCAGATGCCCGCTGTAGCCGCGGATCCCGTCGTGCGTGGTCGATGTGGTGATCAGCTGGTCCCACACCGCGCCGGGCGCCGGGATGAACGCGGGATTCCCGGCCGCCCGCGCCGCGACCTCCCACAACAGATAGAGCACGACGAGCGAGGCGGCCCGCAGCAGGATCCGGCGGCGGCGCCCGTCACCGCCACGCCGCTGCGGGGGCTTCGCTGCTGGTGCGGGCGGTGCTTGCGCCGGGGCGGCAACGGTCACAGATCACTCCGGGGATACGCGGGATCACCACCGGCAACGACCGGCGGTCCCCATTTCCTACCGCACCCATAGGCTAAGAGCAACACCGTCCCGCCGTACGGGCGACGCCCCGCTCCCGGGGACCTCCGGGCGACCGGGAACCGGGTGACCGCCGGTGGCACCCCGGCACCGGACTACGCATCGCCGTGACCGGCCTGGCCCGCGCCCTGCCCCGGGAAGGACGACCGGCCCGCCGCTTCACCGCCGCGGTAAGCGTCTCGACACGAGGTGGGTGACCACGCCGGTGGCGGCCATGAGCGCGGCGACAACAAGCCCCGTCCTCAGGCCGGGGCACACATCGCTGCGCGCGGGAACCTGTATGGCCGATGGCCCCGATTGTCGCCGCCGGGCCGCGGCGGCCGCTTCCCAGGCCGGGGCGAGTTCGCGGGCCTCGGCGCCGGCGAGCTCGGCCAGCGCGGCGACGACCTCCCAGGACGGGAGCGTCTGCCCCGTGCAGTAGCGCGACAGCGACGAGTCGCTCACGTGCAGGATGTCGCCGAGCTGGCGCAGGGTCAGGCCCGTCCGGCCCCGGACGTCGCGGATGAGCCCCGCGAGCACCTGCAGTTCCTGATCTCCACTCATCGCCGTGCCTCCGTCGCCCGATTGTCGGGGCGCATCCAGCCTGCCGCCAGCGGCGGATCGGGATGCCGACATCCGTCCCGGGATCGCCCCAGGGCCGTCCCGGGACGATCCCGCCGGGACGGGATTATTGCTTCGATCACGCCGCAGGCCGAGGCTGACCGGGCAGCCGCGCCACGGGGGCACGGCGACTGAACGGGGAAACCATGGTGCGATCGAGAAAGGTGCTCGCGTTCCTGACCGGAGTGATGCTGGCGACGGCGGCGCTGCTCGTCGTGGCGGTGCCGGCCCAGGCGGCGATCACCACATACATCAGCGTCCTGAACCCGCCCGGGCAGAGCGGCAAGAAGGTGATGGACGTCTACAAGCTGTCGCTGGAGAACCGAGCCCCGGTTCAGCTCTGGGATCTGCGCAGCACCGGTGAGTTCCGGAACCAGCGGTGGACCATCACCCATCTCGGCAACGACGTCTACGAGATCAAGAACCAGCTCTCGGGGAAGTGTCTCGACAAGTCGGTGGACCACCAGCCCGCGAACGGGGCGCAGGTGTACCAGTACGACTGCTCGAGGAGTTCGCAGCAGCTGTGGTGGTTCCAGCGGGTGGTTCCGGAAAGCAACTGGGGCATACTGAAGAACCTGGTCGACTTCCGTTGCCTGGAGGCCCCGCGCGGCGTGGGCTTCGCGAACGGGAACAGGTTGACCGTCATGGACTGCAACTACGAGTGGTACCAGCGCTTCAACATCTTCTGACTGACGCAGCGGCGCCCGGGTCTTGTCCAGACCCGGGCGCCGATGTGGACGTGCCGGCGGCCGGTCGGGAGGTATCGCCGATGGTCCTTGCCGAACACGCCCAGCGCGTTGATAGGAGCAGACGCCGTCAGTGGGATTCGCGGGAGACCTGGTCGCCGCTGGAGCCGAGGAGGAAGTCGCAGTCGGCGCCGGTGTCGGCCTGGCCGACCGTGTCGACGTAGAGGCGTTCCCAGCTGCGGGCGGGGTCGGCGAAGGCCTTGAGCGTCTCGGGAGCGGGCTCGCGGTCGAGGAAGCCGGAGTCCTCGACGTCGAGGCGGCGGGCGGCGACGTCCAGGACGATGATGTCGCCGGTGCGGACCTTGGCGAGCGGGCCGCCGGCGGCCGCTTCCGGGACCACGTGCAGGACGACCGTGCCGTACGCGGTGCCGCTCATGCGGCCGTCGCAGATGCGCACCATGTCGCGTACACCCTGCTCGAGCAGTCTTGCGGGCAGGGGCATGTTGGCGACCTCGGGCATGCCGGGATAGCCCCGGGGGCCGCAGCCGCGCAGGATCAGCACCGAGTCGGCGGTGACAGGCAGATCGGGGTCGTCGAGGCGGGCGTGCAGGTCCTCGACGGAGTCGAAGACGACGGCCGGGCCGCGGTGTTGCAGCAGCCCGGGGGTGGCGGCGGCCGGAATGCCGTCGGAGACGCTGCGGGCCACCTCGTCGAGGTGCGCGTTGCAGGGGGTCAGGTCGGAGGCGGTGTTGGCGATCGCGATGTGCGGGCGGCCGTCGAACGCGTCGGCGGGCAGGCCGCGGCGCATCCAGGCGCGGTGAATTTGACATCCTCTCCGTTCTGAAGGACGGAGATTCCCTCCACGATGCGTGTGGGACACGCGGCGTCCGGGTGGGTTCCCGCTTCCCTGCGCGCTCCCGGGACAAGTCCTGGTCTTATGTGCGCTCCACGGGCGTTGAAGTCCGCCTGTCCGGCGGCCTTGATGTTTGTGGCGGCGTTGACGTCCCGGTCGTGGTGGCTGCCGCACGGGCAGTCCCATTCTCGGATGTTCAGCGCCATCTTCTCGTTGATGCGCCCGCAGACGGAGCACATGCGGGTGGACGGGAAGAACCGATTCACCCGCGCGAAGGTGCGCCCGTACTAGGCGGCCTTGTACTCCAGCATGGCGGTGAAACTGGCCCACCCGGCGTCGTGCACGGATTTGGCGAGCCGGGTCCGGCCGAGACCGGCCACGCACAGATCCTCGACGTACACCGCTTGGTTCTCGCGGATCAACGTCGTGGACAGTTTGTGCTGCCAGTCCCGCCGGGTGTCGGCCACCCGGGCGTGCGCCCTGGCGACCTTCACAACGGCCTTCTTACGGTTCGCGCTGCCGCGCTGTTTGCGCGCGAGTGCCTGCTGCAACCGCTTGAGCTTGCGGGCGGCCCGGCGCAGGAACTTCGGTGCGGCCACCTTCGTGCCGTCCGACATGACCGCGAAGTGGGTCAGCCCGAGGTCGATCCCGATCTCGGAGTCAACCGGCGGCAGCGTCTCCTCCTGCACGGTCTGCACGACGAACGAGGCGAAGTACCGCCCAGCCGCATCCTTGATGATCGCCACGCTGGACGGCTCCGACGGCAGGGCACGGGACCAGCGCACGTGCAGGTCACCAATCTTCGGCAACCTGAGCCGGCCATTGTCGAGGACCCTGAACCTGCTGTTCTTCGTGAAGCGGATGGCCTGCCGGTTGTCCTTAAGGGACCGGAACCGTGGCGGGGCCAGCTTGCGGCCCTTGCGCTTGCCCGAGATCGAGGCGAAGAAGTTGCGGTACGCGATGTTCAGATCGGCGAGGGCCTGCTGCAACACCGCTGCCGATACCTCGCCGAGCCAGGCCCGTTCGGGGGTCAGCTTCGCCTCGGTGATCAGACGGCGCGACAACTCGCCGTCTGAGACGTACTTTTCGCCCGCCTCCCGCGCGGTTCGGCGCAGCCTGAGCCCGTCGTTGAACACCACCCGCGTGCACCCGAACGCCCGCGCCAGCGATTCCTGCTGGCCAGGCGTCGGGTAGACGCGGAATTTGTACCGCAGCTGCACGAAGAGCACCGTACCTCGCTGGTTCATGGCCGAACGGGCAGGGATTCGCACCGGCAGACACTGCGTTTTCGCGATGCAAGCCCACTGGGCCTTCGTAACAAAGTCCCGGCACAAGGTGCTCACCGACCGGCTCCTGACCCGGACGGAGGCAATCATGCGAGACGTGTGCGCCGACTTCGAGGCAGAGCTGGACGACTCCAACAACGAGAACAACCATGTCCACCTGCTGGTCAACTTCCCGCCCAAGGTGGCCGTGGCCCGGCTAGTCAACTGCCTCAACGGCGTCTCGCCGCGGCGGCTGCGGCAGGACTTCCCCGCCCTGGCGCGTCACTACTACCGGGCCAACAAGCTCTGGTCGGGCTCGTACTTCGCAGGTTCCGTGGACGGCGCACCGCCGAGCCTCGTGAAGCAGTACATCGAGCAGCAGAACCGTCCCGGTTAAGGCACTTGCCCGGGCCTGGCGGCCCTCCCAGCACGGGCCTTCACCCCCGGCCTGAAGGCCGGAGCACTGGCCGGCATCCCGGTAGCTGTTGCGGCCGCCCTGGCGGACCACTGCGCGCTGCGGCGAGACTGCAAGCCGTCCCCCGACCGACTCTCCACACAGGAAATCCAGAACTCGCGCCACGCCGGGGAAGGCCGTTCCGTGTGGCTACAACGTGGCGATGCCCCGGCCGGGGTGGGGCCGGCCGGGACGCTGCGTCAGGCTGCGATCAGGACCGGGGCGGCGATCGGCGCGACGCGGGTGACCGTGCCGGTGCTCAAGTTGTACTGGGCGGGCACCACGGAGACCTTGCGGCGGCGGGCCGCGGCGTCGATGATCCCGGACCGCTCCCGCAGCAGGTCGGCCGTGTAGAGCGTGTGCTGGCCGCCGATCTCGTCGGGGGTCGTGGCGCCGTCGAGGCGGGCGCGCAGGACGTTCGGGGCGACGTGGCTCGCGATGTCGCGGATGTGGCCGGGCGGGACCGGGGCGCCGTCGACGATGCCGGTCGCGGCGGCGACGGCACCGCACCCGTCGTGGCCGAGGACGACGATCAGGCGGACGCCGAGCGCCTCCACGGCGTACTCGATCGAGCCGAGGACCGCCGTGTCGAGCACCTGACCGGCCGTGCGGACCACGAACAGGTCGCCGAGGCCCTGGTCGAACAGGATCTCCGCGGGCAGCCGCGAGTCGGCGCAGCCCAGGACGACGGCGAACGGGTTCTGGCCCTGGCACGTCTCCGCGCGCCGCAGGGCGCCCCGGCCGGCGCCGGCCGTGCTGCGGTCCTCGAGCCACCGGCGGTTGCCGTCCTGCAGCCGCTTCCAGGGTGATGGTGTGGGCATGTCTGCTGAGCCTCCGTGCAATCAGTCGAGGATGGCGGTGGTGACGGTGCGCTGCTCGGTGAGCACCCCGCCGATGAGCTTCTGCGTGCCGTTGATCTCCTCCACGGCGGTGTGGATCTCCGAGAGCGAGGCGGTGACGGCGTCGACCTGGGCCTGGATGGCGCTGACCTTCGCGCTGACCTCGGTCGTGGCCCGCTCGGTCTCGCTGGACAGCTCCTTGACCTCGCCGGCGACCACGGCGAAGCCCTTGCCCGCCTCGCCCGCGCGGGCCGCCTCGATCGTGGCGTTGAGCGCGAGCAGGTTGGTCTGCGCGGCGATCGCCTGGATGGTCTTGACCACCTCGTTGATCTCCGCGCTGGCCTTGCCGAGCGCCTCGACCTGCAGGTTCGCCTCGTCGGTGAGCTGCTCGCTGCGCGCGGCGACGGCGGCCGCGGAGGTGACGTTGCGCTCGACCTCGCCGATGGAGTCGAGCAGCGTACGCCCGGCGCTGTTCAGATGATCCGCGGCGGTGAACCGCTCGAGGGCCTGGCCGACCAGGAACGCCGTGTTGCGCAGCGCGCTTTCCCGGCCCGCGTACATGATCAGCGTACGGGTGGCGAAGAAGTCCATCGTGCCGATGATCCGGCCGCCGACGCGGATGGGCAGGCAGACGCCCGACTTGACGCCCGCGGCCTGGGCTGCGGGGCGGCGTACGCAGTCGGTCAGCTCGCCGAGGTCCTCGACGAACACCAGGTCGCCGCGGTCCCAGGCACGGCCGGACAGCCCGACGCCCTTGGCGAACGACGCGGACATGGTGACCCGGCGGAACTCCTCGCCCGCGGTGCCGGACTCCAGCGCGAAGCGCAGCACGTTGCCGGCGTCGTCGAGCTGCCAGAACGAGCCGTACTGCCAGTCGAAGTCGGCGCGGATGGTCTCCAGCGCGACCCGCAGCGCCTCGTCGCGGCTCGCCGCCGTGGTCAGCTTGCGGATGACGGTGGAGACGGCGTCGACGTCCTGGACGGCCTTCTCCTGGCGTACGGCCTCGTGCAGGCGGGCGAGGGCCTTCGAGACCAGCTCCCCCGCGGCGCGCAGCACGGCGAGCCGGCTCTCCGAGGGGTCCAGCTCGCGCGTGGTGAAGAAGTCCATGGTCCCGACCACGGCGCCGTCCTCGATCAGCGGGAAGCACACCCCGCTGCGCACCCCGGCGCGGGCCGCGACGGGTGCCCGGACGCAGTCGCTCAGATCGGCGATGTTGCGCACGAAGAACAGGTCCCGGCTGCGCCAGGCGCGCCCGGACAGGCCCACCCCCTCGGCGAACGAGGCCTGCAGCGTCACCTGGCGGAAGTCGTCGTTGACGACGCCGCTCTCCTGCGAGAAACGCAGCACGTTCGCGGCGCGGTCGAGGTGCCAGTACGACCCGTACTCCCAGCCGAACAGGTCCCGCACCAGCCGCAGCGCGGCGGCGATGGCGTCGTCCGGCGAACCGGCGTCCTCCATCGCCCGCATCAGCGTCGTGACCGCCCGGAGGTCAGCACGCGCCTCTGCCAGGTCGGCGTCGTGCCGCGCGTCGCCCCGGTGCCCAGCCGGCGCAGCAGCGCCCAGAGGCCGAGCGGGACCACCGCGGCCGGGATCGCCAGCAGCAGCAGTCCGGCGCCGATGTTCGCGTCCGCCGCGTCGCCCCGCAGCATCGCGTCCAACAGCAACAGCACACCGGCCGGTACGAACCAGGAC
>CAKUMG010000043.1 GCA_934667465.1 uncultured Actinoplanes sp.
GGTCTTATGTCGTGCAGCCGGCCAGGGCGAGGGTGGCGCCCAGCCCGTTGGGGCGGCCCGGCTCGGCGGCGGGCAGGACCAGCGCCGCGCACCCGGCCGCGACGGCCCCCGCGTCGGCGGGCGAGTCGCCGACCATGAGCGTGCGCTCCGGATCGGCCCGCAGCATGCCGCAGGCGCGCAGGAAGATCGCCGGATCGGGCTTGGTGCGCCCCACCTCGTAGGAGAGGCAGAACTCGTCGACCAGGCCGTCCAGGCCCCACGCGGCGAAGTGCGGGCGGATGTCGAAGCCGATGTTGCTCACCACCCCCACCTTGATCCCGGCCTCGTGCAGGGTGCGCAGGGTCGCGGCGGTGTCGGGATAGGGCAGCCAGCCGGCCGGGCCCAGCAGCCGGTCGTAGAGCGCGTCCGCGAGCCCCTCCACGTCGGTGGCGACCGTCGCGGCCAGCCCGGTGTAGGCGGCGCGGTGACTGTGCTCGTACAGGTCGCGGGTGGTCCAGTGCTCGGCGAGGTGGATCGGCACGCGGTGCGGCAGAGGCCCGCCGGCGCGCCCGGCCATGACCAGCCGATCGGCGAGGATCGTCGCCTTGCCGCGGTCGAGCTCGGTGCCGCAGGCCGCTGCGGCGGCGGTCACCCAGGCGACCGGCTCCTCCACCTGAGCGAGCGTGCCGTGGAAGTCGAAGAGCACGGCGTCGATCTCCCGGCGCGGGGGCTTGGTGGTCGATTCGGCGGCATCCGGCACGTGGTGCACCATACCCAGCGGCCGGGGGAGCGTCGTCGGCAACCGCCCGCCGAGCACGGTTCGCCGCTGTGGCAGGCTCCGCCCCCGCCGATAAGATCTTCGTTCTGTCACACCCACGCACTAGCCTGGTGTTCATGACATCCCCCGCCGAACGGTATGCGGAAGCGAAGAGGCGGGCGGCCCGCGTGGCCGAGTTCCCGGCGCTCGACGACTTCATGCTCGACGTCGGCTTCGACCTGGACGACTTCCAGCGGCAGTCCTGCGAGGCCCTGGAGCGCGGCAGCGGCGTGCTGGTCTGCGCTCCGACCGGGGCAGGCAAGACGGTGGTCGGCGAGTTCGCCGTGCACCTGGCGCTGCGGTCGGACGGGTCGGGCACGCGCCGCAAGTGCTTCTACACCACGCCGATCAAGGCCCTTTCCAACCAGAAGTACCACGACCTGGTGCAGCGCTACGGCGCCGACAAGGTCGGCCTGCTGACCGGCGACAACGTCATCAACGGCGACGCGCCCGTGGTGGTGATGACCACCGAGGTCCTGCGCAACATGCTCTACTCCGGCTCGGCCAGCCTGCAGGGCCTGGCCTTCGTGGTCATGGACGAGGTGCACTACCTCGCCGACCGGTTCCGGGGCGCGGTCTGGGAGGAGGTGATCATCCACCTGCCCGCGTCGGTCACCCTGGTCTCGCTGTCGGCCACCGTCAGCAACTACGAGGAGTTCGCCGACTGGCTGGTCACCGTGCGCGGCGAGACCGAGGTCGTGGTCAGCGAGCACCGGCCGGTGCCGCTGTGGCAGCACATGCTGGTCGGCAAGCGCATGTTCGACCTGTTCCACGACGCCGACGCGGCCCGCAAGCACGACGTGCACCCCGAGCTGCTGCGCTACACCCGCGAGATGCTGCGCCGGCTGGAGCTCACCGACCGCACCGCCGGCCCCGGCTGGAACCGCGGCGGGCGCACCCGGCGCTGGCAGCCGCCGCCGCGCGCCGAGGTGGTGGAGCGCCTCGATCGGATGAATCTGCTGCCCGCGATCCTGTTCGTGTTCAGCCGGGCCGGTTGTGACGCCGCCGTGCAGCAGTGCCTCGCCGCCGGGCTGCGCCTGACCGACGCCGACGAGCGCGCCGAGATCCGCCGCATCGCCCAGGAGAAGGTCGCGAGCATCCCCGCCGAGGACCTGTCGGTCCTGGGCTACTGGGAGTGGCTCGACGGCCTCGAGCGCGGCGTCGCCTCGCACCACGCCGGCATGCTGCCCGCCTTCAAGGAGGCGGTCGAGGAGTGCTTCGTGCGCGGCCTGGTCAAGGCGGTGTTCGCCACCGAGACCCTCGCGCTCGGCATCAACATGCCGGCCCGGTGCGTGGTGCTCGAGCGGCTGGTCAAGTTCAACGGCGAGGCGCACGTCGACCTCACCCCGGGCGAATACACCCAGCTCACCGGTCGGGCCGGGCGCCGCGGCATCGACGTCGAGGGTCACGCGGTCGTGCTGTGGAGCCCCGAGGTCGACCCGCGGCACGTGGCCGGGCTCGCGTCCACCCGCACCTATCCGCTGCGGTCGAGCTTCCGCCCGTCCTACAACATGGCCGTCAACCTCGTCGGCACGGTCGGTGCCGAGAAGTCGCGCGACCTGCTCGAGTCGTCGTTCGCCCAGTTCCAGGCGGACCGGTCGGTGGTCGGCCTGGCCCGCCAGGTGCAGCGCAACGCCGAGACCATCCAGACCTACGCCGACGACGCCGCCTGCCACCTCGGCGACTTCGACGAGTACTTCGGGCTGCGGGTCGCCATCGCCGACCGGGAGCGCGCCATCGCCCGGCAGGGCTCCCAGCAGCGCCGCGCGGCCGCGGTGTCGTCGCTGGAGAAGCTGCGGGTCGGCGACGTCATCCGGGTGCAGCAGGGCCGCCGGGCCGGGCTCGCGGTGGTGCTCGAGCCCCCGGCCGGCGGCTTCGGCGAGCCCCGCCCGCTCGTGCTCACCCAGGACCGCTGGGCCGGGCGCGTCGGCCCGGGCGACTTCCCGGCGGGCGCCGAGGTGCTCGACCGGGTGCGGGTGCCCAAGCACTTCAACCCCCGCTCGCCCGCGGCCCGTCGTGACCTGGCCGCCGCCGTCAGCGCCACCGGCCACGACCGGCACGAGCGCCCCGGCGGCAAGCGCGGGCGCAGCCGCGGCGTGCCCGGCGAGGACCCGGAGATCGCGCTGCTCAAGGTGCAGATGCGCCAGCACCCGTGCCACCAGTGCCCGGACCGCGAGGAGCACGCGCGGATGGCCGAGCGCAAGCACCGCCTCGAGCGCGACACCGACGCCCTGCGCGACAAGGTGGCCGGGCGCACCGGCTCGCTGGCCCGCACGTTCGACCAGGTCTGCGCGGTGCTGGCCCGGCGCGGCTACCTCACCGCCGACGGCGGCGTCACCGACGCGGGCCGGATGCTCGGCCGGATCTGGACCGAGGCCGACCTGCTGGTGGCCGAGTGCCTGCGTCAGGGGCTCTGGGAGGGGCTCGCCCCCGAGGAACTGGCCGCGGCCGTCTCCATGGTGCTCTACGAGTCGCGGCGCGAGGGCGACGAGCGCGCCTCGGTGCCCAAGGGCGGCACGTCCACCGCGGTCGAGGCCACCCAGAAGCTGTGGGCCGAGATCGAGGCGGAGGAGGCCGAGCACGGTCTGTCGCTGACCCGCGAGCCCGACGCGGGCTTCGTCTGGCCGATGTACCGCTGGGCCCGGGGCGAGCCGCTCGCCAAGGTGCTGGCCAGCGGGCACAACTACGACGCGGACATGCCGGCGGGCGACTTCGTGCGCTGGGCGCGGCAGGTGCTCGACCTGCTGGCGCAGCTCAAGGACGCGTCGGCGGCGACGCCGGGGGTGCGCGAGGCCGCGCGCAAGGCGATCGGCGCGGTCAACCGGGGGGTGCTGGCGTACCAGACGGCCCTCTGAGGCGGCCCGGTTGTTTGCCGCAGAGCAAGGATTCGGGATACTTGACCGGGCTCACCCCTGGGTAGGGAGAGTGGCGGGATGGGGTGGTGGCGATGGCGGAGGTCGAACGGGGCTGGGCGGCGTCGCTGCACCGCCTCTGGGGTGCCGTCGCCACCATCACGTCCCGCGAGCAGCTGGCCGAGATCGTGCTGCCGCCGCTGCGCACGCTGCCCGGGGTCGTCGCGGTGTGGGGGCTGCGGCACGGCCCGCGCGGCGAGACGTTCCTGGCCTACCGCTGGTCGGGCCTGACCCTCGACCAGGCCGCGGCGGTGCCGTTCGCGATCGGTGCGGACGGCCCGGCGCAGGTGTTCCCGGCGCCGGAGTCGCTCCGGGCGCGGGGCGTGGAGCAGGTCGTCGCGGCCGGGTTCGCCGTGCCGGGCGAGGCGCCCGGCACGTTCCTGGTGCTGGCCGGCCCCGGCACCGACGTGCCGCTGGTCGCCGAGTGCCTGGTGCAGGTCGTCGACGCGACCCGCCAGGCCGTGCGGCTGCTCGCGTCGCGCCGGGCCGAGGAGGACCAGCAGGTCCGTGACGCGCTGCTGGCCGAGGCGTCGCTGCAGATGGACGCCGTCCTGGACATGACGCAGACCATGCAGCGGGTGGCCCGGATGGCGGTGCCCGCGATCGCCGAGGGCTGCCTGGTCTACGTGTGCGACGAGGACAAGCCGGTCCTGCGCAGCGCCGTGCACGTGGACATGCGGCGGCTCGAGGCGTTCCGCAGCGACCCGGGCGCGGAACAGTTGCTGGGGGAGTTGGCCCAGGCGGGCGTGGCGGGGCACTCGCGGCGGGTCCGGGCCGACGGGACCGCGCTGACCGGCACCCGGACCGTCGACGCGCAGGCGCTGCGGGCGCGCGGGCGGGTCGTCGGCGTCCTGATCTTCCTCTTCGACCGCGCCGACGACCTGGTCCCGCCGCCGTCGTTCCTGCGCGACCTGGCCTACCGGGCGGCGCTGGCCATCGACAACGGCGAGCTCTACGAGCAGCGCCGCCGCGACGTCGTCGCGCTGCAGGGCCACCTGCTGCCCAAACGGCTGCCCACCGCGGAGGGCCTGGACGTGGCTGCCTCCTACCGGGTCGGCGACCAGGTGCTCGAGGTCGGCGGCGACTTCTACGACGTGGTCACCCGCCGGGACGGCGTGGTGGCCGCGCTGATCGGCGACGTGTGCGGGCGCGGGGTCGCGGCGGCCGCGCTGACCGGCATGGCCCGGCACACCCTGGGCACGCTGCTGCACGAGGGCGTTTCGCCGGCGCGGGCGCTCGGGCGGCTCAACACCGGCCTGCTGCGCGACGGCTCCTGGCGGTTCGTCACCGCCGGGGTGGCCCTGCTGCGGCCGGCCGCAGGCAGCCTCGGCGTGCAGTGGAGCTCCTGCGGGCACCCGGCGCCGATCGTGCTGCGCGCCGACGGGACCGTGGAGGCCGGCCGCGGTGGCGGGGTGCCGCTCGGCATCGTCGCCAAGCCCTCCGTCGGCCGGTCCCGGTTGCGGCTGGCGCCCGGCGACACGCTGCTCATGTTCACCGACGGGCTGGCCGAGAGCAGGAACGCCGCCGGAACGATGTTCGAGGAGGCGGGTCTGCGGGAAACCATCCACGGGCTCCGCCACCTTGCGCCGCAAGATCTGGTGCACGAGCTGGGCCGCGCCGCCGCGGAGTTCGGAGTGACCGGCTCCGACGACATCGCGGTGCTGGCCATCCGGGCGAAGGAGCAGGACCGGTGAGCGAGCTCGTTCTCGTCGTCGAGGACACCGAGGAGGACGTGGAGGCCATCGCCCGCGCCATCGGCCGGTCCCACCCCACCGTGCGGCTGGAGTTCCTGCGGGCCGGCAGCGACGTGCTGCCGTGGCTGACCGCCCCCGGGGCACCGCGGCCCGACCTGGTCCTGCTCGACCTCAACATGCCCGGCGAGGGCGGCCTCGACGTGATCCGCCGGGTCCGCGCCGACCCCGGGCTCGCCGGGCTGACGCTGATCGTCTTCACGTCGTCGGAGGACCAGGCCGACGCCGACGCCTGCTACGCGGCCGGAGCGGACAGCTACATCTACAAGCCCATCAACTTCGCGCTGTTCCAGACCGTGCTGCGCCAGACCCTCGACTACTGGAGGTCGCGGCCGTCCTCCGGGAAGGTCGCCAGCAGCGTGGTCCCGCCGCCGGGGGAGTCCTCGGCCCACACCTGACCGCCGTGCCGCTCCACGATCCGGCGCACGATCGCCAGCCCGGCGCCCGAGCCCTCCGGCCCCGGCCTGCCGTGCAGCCGCCGGAACAGCTGGAACGCCTGCTCGCGCAGGTGCGGCGGCATGCCGATGCCGTTGTCCCGGACCATCAGCGCCGCACCGGGCGCCGCGCCGACCTCGACCCGGCGGTCCCCATCCGGCGCGCTGTACTTGGCGGCGTTGACCAGCAAGTGGACCAGCACCTCGTCGAAGAGCACCGGGTCGGCGAGCACGGTCACCCCCGGCTCCGGCAGCACGACCTCGACCCCGGTCTCCTCCAGCCGCGGACCGGCCACCTCGAGGGCCCGCAGGGTCGCCTCGCGCAGGCCCAGCCGCTCCCGGCGCAGGTCGGTGCGGCCCAGCCGCGAATAGTAGAGCAGCGCGCTGAGCAGCTCGTCCATCCGCGTGGCGAGCCGCTGGATGGACTCCAGGCGCCGGGTCGTCGCCGGGTCCATCGCGTCGCCGGCGTCCTCCACGATGAACGTCGCCTGGTTCGCAATCCCGCGCAGCGGCTCCTTGAGGTCGTGCGCCGCGGCGTGCGCGAACGAGTCCAGGTCGACGTTGCTGCGGCTCAGCTCCACGCTCAGCGTCGCCAGCTCGCGGACGTGCGCGAGGGCCACCTCCATGATCGACCGGCCCAGCTCGACGGCCATCACCAGGTCGCCCGCGGACCAGGCCCGGCTGCGCCCCCGCACGGAGGCCAGGAAGACGGCCGTGGAACCGCGCGGGGTGAGCCGCTCCCCGTGCGGGCCGAGGACGACGGGCGCGTCCGGGTCGGTGGCCCAGCGCCGGGAGGCCGTACGCTCATGGCGCAGCCACACCACGCAGTCGCCGGACCCGCTCAACGGCAGCACCAGCGCACCGCCCGGCGTGTCCGCTGCCGCGGCCAGCTCCGGCAGGTCCTCGGCCAGCCGGTCGCTGTGCCACAGCTCGCCCGCCGGCAGCGGGGGCAGCGCGGCCAGCAGCGCCTCGACCGTCGCGGGCGCCGGGTGCGTGCCGTGCACCACGAGCCGGCCGTTCATGCGGACGCCCACCGCGTCGCAGTCGAGCACCTGCTCGAGGCCCGCGGGCCCGTGCGCCCAGCCGGTCGGCAGGTCCTCCGAGATGTGCTCCAGCAGCCGGGCGATGACCTCGCGCGAGCGTTCCCGGGCCGCCGACTCGTCGCGCTCCCGCAGCGCCGCCAGGTGCAGCGACAGCGCCACGCCGAAGAACTCGCACGCCGCCCGGATCTGCGGGCTCAGCGGCTTCGGCGCCCGGCCGTGACACGCGATCAGCCCCCACAGCCGCCCGCCGGACAGCAGCGACACCGACATCGACGAGACGACCCCGATGTTGCGCAGATATTCCAGATGGAACGGCGAGACCGTGCGCAGCACCGACAGCGACAGGTCGACGTCCGCCTCGGGCACCAGCCGCGCGGTCGTGTCGTCGACGTCGGCGATGACCCGGATCCAGTTGCGCTCGTAGAGCCGCCGGGCCTGCGGCGGGATGTCCGTGGCCGGGAACCACAGCCCGAGCCACGGCTCCCACCCGTCGGCCACCTCCTCGGCGATCACCTCGCCGGGCCCGTCGGCCGTCTCGAACCGGTAGGCCACGACCCGGTCGTAGCCGGTGATCATCCGGACCTCCCGCACCGCGGCCTCGCACGCCTCCTCGACGGTGGCCGCCCGCTGCAGCCGCAGCAGCGCCTTGCGGACCGGGGCGTAGAACGCGCCGAACCCGGCGCCGGCGCTGTGCCCCGGCTCGAACTCGAGCACCAGCAGATCACCCGACTCGTGCACCGTGACGTCGAACAGGCCGCCGCCGGCCAGCGTCACCGGCATCATCGCGGTCTGCCCGGTCTCCGCCTCCACGAGGAGCCGCAGTGCGTCGACCTGCTCCGCGCTCAGCAGCTCCCCGATCGGCCGGCCGACCTCGGCACCCACCATCGCGGCGGCGTTGTCGCTGGTCACCGCGATCCGCCCGGCGCGGACCGCGACCAGCGCGCCGTGCGACTGGATCCCGCCGAGGCGGTGGATCGGCTCGCGCACACAGGCCGACAGGTCGAACGTCGTGCCGGTCTCGAGCTCGGCGGCGGCGGCGCGCCCGGTCAGCCAGTCATCTCCCACCCGATGACCTTATTCCCAGGTACGGGCCTCCGCGTCGAACAGGGCCGGGTCGCTGTGCACCGGCACCACGCAGAGGACATGACCGCCCGGGGCGCGCAGGATGCGGCAGCCCAGCCATCGGTTGATCTCGGTGGCGCCGAGCGCGAGCAGCCGGGCCGTCTCCGCGTCGACGTCGTCGGTCTCGAGGTCCACGTGGTAGCGCGGCCCCTCCCCGCCGCCGATGCGCTGCACGTCCACCGTCAGGCCGGGCACGGCGCCGGGCAGCGTGATGAACTGCGGCTCCTCCCGCTCCGGGACGGCGGTCACGCCGAAGACCCCGGACCAGAAGGCGGCTGCCTCGTCCGCGTCGGCATCCGGGGTGTCGATGAAGATTCCGTACAGTCGGCTCCGATGCATGCGCCGATCGTAGGGGGCAGGATGGTCGTCATGCCTTCCGCGAGCGATCTCGATGTTGCCCTGGCCGCGGCGCGAGCGGGCGGTGACGTCGCGCTGCGCCACTACGCGACCCTCGCCGACCTGCCGCGCGAGCTGAAGGCCGACGGCAGCGTGGTCACCGCCGCCGACCGCGAGTCCGAGGAGGCGATCCGCGCGGTCCTGGCCCGCGAACGCCCGGGCGACGCGATCCTGGGCGAGGAGGGCGGCGCGACCGGCGCGGGCAGCCGCCGCTGGATCCTCGACCCGATCGACGGCACCGCGAGCTTCGTCTCCGGCGACGACCGCTGGCTCGTGCTGGTCGCCATCGAGGACGGCGGCGAGATGGTCGCGGGCGTCGCCGCGATCCCCGCGATGGACCAGGTCTGGTGGGCGACGCGCGGCGGCGGGGCCTACTGCGCAAGACTCGACGGTACGCAGCAGCGCCGCGTCACGGTCGGCGCGGACCGCCCCGCCGCGCTTGCGGGCAGCACCGTGGGCGTGATCCCGGCACTCCCGAACTATCTGGAGTCCGACCGGCTCGCCGCCGCGCCGCTGGTGGCCCGCGCCACCGAGACCGCCTGGGAGCTGCACGCGGGCCTGCTCGTGGCCGACGGGCGGCTCGACCTGGCGGTGCAGACGCGGGGGCAGCTGTGGGACTTCGCGGCCACCTCGCTGAT
Organism: uncultured Actinoplanes sp.; assembly: GCA_934667465.1. Taxonomy (GTDB): domain Bacteria; phylum Actinomycetota; class Actinomycetes; order Mycobacteriales; family Micromonosporaceae; genus Actinoplanes. Next base: position 9,093 of record CAKUMG010000043.1, read on the forward strand.
CGTCACCGAGGCCGGGGGAGTCTACGGCGGGAGCGACGGCATCCGCGGGCCGCGGCCGGGGGCGTCGCTGTTCGCCCGCGACGAGACGCTGTGGAAGGCCGCCCACGACGTCCTGTTCTAAGGAGCCGTGGGGCTCTGCAGGGTGATCACCAGGGCGATCGTCGCGCCGACCGACAGGACGGTGCCGATGATGCCCATGACCCGCCCGATCAGCGCCGGCGCGACGCCGTGCGCGCCGTTGGTCCGGAAGCTGAACACCACGGCCACGATCCCGAACACGATCCCGATCAGGCAGACCGACGTCGGCACGGACAGGAGCCCGCACACCAGGGCCACCCGGCCGGCGTTCTTGCTGGGCGGCGTCGGCCGGGCGGCGTTGCGCGGGTCCCACTGCAGCCGGGGCGGCAGATCCTGCACCTGCTCGAGCAGGTCCGACGCGTAGGTGGCGGTGCTGACCGCCGCGATCCGGGAGTCGTAGGAGGGCTCGGTGAGCTCACCCTCGGTGAGCGCCTGGTTGAGCAGGCCGATCACCTGGGTGCGGTGCACGGTGCCGATCCGCTCGTCCCTCATGACGCGCCGACCGTAACCCGCCGCCCGCCCGCACCGCGCCGGAACCGTGGATCATCACCCCGCCGGTGCCGGGAGGAGGCCTCCGATCGGCCCGCGGCCTTTCCACCTGTTCGAGAATGATTCGCGTCAAGGTGACAACATGAGAGCTCGACTGCCGGGAATGCGGCGGGTTGCGCGCCGCATTCCCGTGAACGGCTCAGGACTGGGCCGGAGCGTGCAGGGTGATGGTGGTCCAGGCGCCGACGTGGATGCGGTCGCCGGCTTTGAGGGCCCGGCTGTGGCCCGCGGTCACCGGTTTCTGCTCGTCGTTGAGATAGGTGCCGTTGGTGGAGCCCAGGTCGGAGAGGAGCCAGACCCCGTCGATGCTCAGGGTCAGCAGGGCCTGGTTGTGGGAGACGCCCGGGTCGTCGTCGCGAAGGTCGATGTCGGGGTCGGTGCCCTGGGTGACGCTGCGGCGGCCGATGCGGACCTGCGGCGGGGGAAGGTCGAGGGTACGGGTGGTGGTGTGGTCCGGGAAGTCGACGCCCTCGATGCCGTTGGCCTCGAAGTAGGCGCGGTCCGCGGCGATCGTCGCCGTCCACGGGGCCGCGGCGGTGGCGGGCGCGGCGACCGGGGTCAGGGCGGGGACCTTGCCGGTGTGGTGGTCGTAGCCGCAGTCCTCGCAGAAGCGGCCCGTGCCGGCCCGCGGCATGCCGCAGTTCGGGCACGGCGCGCCGCCGTTCGGGCTCCCCGAGGTGCCCGCGAGGACGCTCGCCGCGCCGCCGTCCGCGGGACCTCCGGCCGGCCCGGTCGCGGATCCGGGGCGAGCTCCGCCTGCCACCCCGTTGCCGACGCCGGCTGCCACGTTGCCGACGCCGCCCGCGGGACCGTAGCCGCCACCCGCCGGGCCACTGGCATCTGCCGGGCCACCTCCGTTGCCGGTGCCGTGAGCCGTCCCGCCTGCATGCCCTCCGTGTGCCGATCCGCCGGACGGGGCGACGCGCGACGGCAGCGGGGTCGCGGCACCGATCTTGGCGCCGCACGTGTCGCAGAAGTCGTCGGTCTCGGAGGCGTGGCCCTTCGGGCAGGCGTAGGTGGTCACTGGGTCCGTCCCACCCGGACGGTCTTCGTGGAGCGGGTGTCCAGCGCCATCTCGTCCGCGGCCTCGATCTTGCGGCGCAGCCGGACCGTGCCCGTCGCGGCGTCGTCGATCTCGACCACCGTGGCCAGCAGCTGCTCCGTGGCCGTGTTGCCGCTCTCGTGGGCCAGCTGCGCGGCGCGGCCGAACTTGATCGTGGCCGTGTGGTCGTCGCCGTGCTTGCGGGCCTCGATGCCGGCCTGGATCGCGTCGGCGAGCTCGGCCTGGCCGGTGTAGTGGGCGACCTGGCGGTTGATCCGGGTGGACAGCGCCACGTCGTCGGTCCACACCGCCCGGACCAGGGCCTGGGCGTGCACCTCGTCGCCCTCGACGACGGACACGCGGGCCGCGAGCATCTCGTCGCCGGACGCGCCCTCCGGGATCTGGACGCAGAGGTGGTAGTCGCGGCTCTCCGCACCCCACGCGCCGATCGGGTAGCGGCCGGCGCGCGGCCCGTCCTCGACCCGCTTGCCGGTGAGATCGGTGACCTGCGGCTCGACCTGCTTGACGAACTTGATCGCGGTGTTGACCGGCGTCCAGACCTTGAGCTGCACGTCGCCGCTGGTCTTGCCCATCGCGGTGGTCATCATCTGTTCGAACGCGACGGTCAGGTCGGCCGGGCGGGCCACGATGTCGACAGTGCCGAGCATCGCGTTGGCGATCTTGCGCAGCTCGGAGACGGTCCAGTTCGTGCCGACGCCGCGGCAGTCGCAGGTGAACGTGCCGCCGATCTCCTTGAGGACGCTCTCCAGGTAGCCGCCGTACTCGCCGTTCTCGCCGTCGGTCAGCAGGATCGCGTGCGCGATGTCGCCGGGGCGCAGCCCGAACAGCCGGTGCGCCAGCTTGAGCCAGGCGCCCATGGCCGTGCCGCCGTTGGCCTGGAGCCGGTCGATCGCGCGGACCGCCTCGGCCCGGGTCTGCGGGGACGCGACGGCGAGCTCGCCGGGGGCGGGGAAGAGCTGCTGCGCGGTGCTGACGCCGGCGATGATCGCGAAGTGCACGCCGTCCTCGATGCAGTCGACGGCCGCCTTCGCCGCCTGCCGGGCCGCGGGCATGCGCCCCTCCGCCTGCATCGACCCCGAGCAGTCCACGATGATGATCTCCGTGGCGCCGCTGGTCCGCCGCCCGCCCGCGGCACCCGTGGACGTGACGGTGACGATCGCGTTGACCTCGGTGGCGCCCAGCGCGAGGAACTCGTTCTGGAACGCCTCGGCGGTGTAGGTCACGGGGCATCCTCCATGGGGGTCGGGGCCGGGATCAGGGCGACGGTGATGTTGTCGGAGCCGCCGGCGTCGACGGCGAAGGAGACGAGCGCCCGGGCGGCTGCCAGGGGAGAAGAATTGCCCCGTACGGCGATCCGCACCACATCGGCGAAGGATGCCGTCTCGGGCAGATAGTTCCACAGGCCGTCGGTGCACAGCACCACCACACCGGGCCCGTCCGGGACGAGCGTGCCGGTGTGCGGGCGGACGACGCCGGCGTCCGCGCCCAGCCACGCGGTGATGGCGTGCGCGTCGGGGGCGGCCCAGGCGACCTGCGGATCCGTCCCGAGCTCGATCGCGTGCCGGGCCCACGAGTCGTCCTCGGTCAGCTGGCGCGCATCACCCTCGTCCGGGACCCAGTAGGCGCGGCTGTCGCCCACCCACGCGTACCCGATCGTGTCACCGCGCCGGCAGGCGGTCACGATCGTGCAGGCCGGGTTGGACAGCGCCCGGCGCGGATCGCCCGAGTCCGCCAGCGCGGCGACGGCGTCCGCGGCGGCGATCACCGCGGCGGACACGTGCGCGGCGGGGTCGTCGGCCGGCCCGGCGAGCACCTTGCCGGCGGTCTCGGCGGCCGCCTGCGACGCGATGTCGGGGTCGAACGAGGCGGACACGCCGTCGCAGACCACCACGTCCACGTCGGAGCCGCGCACGGCCAGCCACATGGCGTCCTCGTTGCGCCGGTGCCGCAGCCCCCGGTCGCTGACCGCCGCGGCCACGGCGAGCCCGTCCGCTTCGACGTGGTCGCGGGGGCGCCCGGCGAGCATGCCGCAGTTGCCGCAGTACCCGTCGTCGCCGACGGTGCCGGTCGCACCGCACGCCGCGCAGTCCGTACCCGTCGCCTTGTCCGCACCTGTCGCCAGGGTCCGGCCGCAGCTCTCGCAGAAAGCCGCACCCGCCCCGCGCTCGTCGGCACAGGATGCGCAGTCAGTAAGCGTGCTCATGTCCGGGTCCTCGGTCTCGCCGCATTCGCCTGGTCCACCAGGCGGATCTTCTCCGGGCCGTTCGCGGCCCGCGCCATCTCCCGGTACGCCGCCTCGAGCGCGAACCGTACATCCCGCTCGCCGGCCTGCTCGCTCGCCGCCGGGCGGCGGCCGCGTACGGGATCCGGGGTCTTCTCCGAGCCGTCCGCAGCACCCAGCACCGCCCGCGGGACCGGCGTGCCCGCGGCCAGCGCAGTGAGCGCCTGCTCCAGCAGCTCCGCCCGCAGCGCCGCGACCTGGGCCGCCTCGATCTCGAGCCGCTCGATCAGCGCCGCCGCCGTCGCGAGCGCGGCCATGTCGCCGGGGCCGCCCTGCCGGGTGCGCACCAGCGCCCGTACGGCGCCCACCTGCGAGTTCCGGTAGGCCGCCGAGTGGCCGGGCACCCGGTTGTACGCCTCCACCGCCCCGTCGCGGTCCCCGGCGGTGACCCGGCAGCGGGCCAGCCCCGCCGACGCCGTGGTGTACGCGGGATCGGTGCGGCTCACCACGTCGTAGTACGCGGCCGCCTCCGGGTGCCGCCCGGCCAGTTCCAGGCTGAGCCCGAGCGCCAGCTTCGGCGCCGGCTCGCCGGGCAGCGCCGAGTACACCGCGTCGAAGCGCTGCCGGGCCCGCCCGGTGTCACCCGACGCGAGCGCGAGCAGCCCCTCGTACCAGGCGACCCGCCAGTCCTGCCCGTACTCGGCGGCGATCCCGTTGAGCAGCCGCGACGCCTCGGGATGGGCGTCGCGTCCGATGTCGATGTAGGCCCGCAGCGCCCGCAGCCGCACCTCGACGGTGTGCTCGGGCGCCTTGCCGAGCAGCACGAGCACCTCCCGCGGATCGGTCACCGTGACCGAGGCCAGGAACGCGGCGGCCGGGTCGGCGAGGTCGATCAGCGGGACGGGCAGGAACCGCCACTGCGGCGCCTCGTCGTGCGCCCCCGACCCGTCGGCCTTGACGTCCGTGCGCAGCTCCGCCGTGAACAGCCGCGACGTCGCCGGGCGCGGGTCGCCGTCGGTGGCGGCGAGCACCTCGCGCAGCACCCCGAGCATCTGCTCGCTCATCTCGGCCGTGTCGACGAACCGCTCGGCCGGGTCGGTGCGGGTGGCGCGGTCCAGCAGCCGGTAGAAAGACTCGTGGTCCCGGTACGCCGCGTGGTCGTCGCGCGGCGGCAGCCGGTCCCGGTAGGTCGTCTGGTAACCGCGGAAGTCCGTGGTCAGCACGGCCAGGGTGCGGCCGATGGTGTGGATGTCGCTCTGCGCCGACGGTCCCGCCTCGGCGATCTCCGGTGCCTGGTAGCCGACGGTCCCGTACAGCGCCGCGTCGTGGTCGTCGACGTGCACCACGCCGCCGAGGTCGATGAGTTTGACCTGGTCGCCGGTCTGGATCACGTTGTCGGGCTTGAAGTCGCAGTAGATCAGGCCCCGGTCGTGCAGGTACCCGAACGCCGGCATGATCTCCAGCACGTATGCGAGCGCCTGCTCGACGGGCAGCGGGTCCGGGCTCCCGGCCGCCCGCAGCCGCCGCTTCAGGATGTCCTTGAGCGAGTCGCCGCCGACGTACTCCATCACGATGTAGCCGGCGCCGTCGTGCTCGACGAAGTTGTAGATCTTCACGATGCCGGGGTGCTCGACCTCGGCCAGGAACCGCCGCTCGGCCACGGCGGCGGCGAGCGCGTCCGCGTTGCCCGCGTTGAGCAGCCCCTTCAGCACCACCCACCGGTCCGACACATTGCGGTCGGTGGCCAGGTGGATCCAGCCGAGCCCGCCGTGCGCCAGCGCGCCGACCACCTCGTACTGCCCGCCGACCAGGTCGCCGCGGGTCAGCTTGGGCGTGAAGTCGAACGCCTCGCCGCACGAGGGACAGAAACCCGACGTGCGCCCCTGCCGGTCGCCGCGGGCCCGGCCCACGGCGTTGCCGCACGACCCGCAGTAGCGCTTGTCCTCCGGCACCTCGGCCACGGCCATGACCGCGGCGGCGGGGTCGCGCGGGGTCAGCGGCGCCACGTCGACCAGCCCGCCCCCGAACCGCCGCCGGCTCGCGGTCCGGCTGCTGCCCGTGCGCGCCGACCCGCCGGTGCGCGAGTACACCGCCGAGCGGGCCGGCTGGCTCGCCGGCCTCGTCCGCGACGGCCAGGCGCGCGGGGAGCTGGACCCCGCGCTGTCGCCCCAGGCGGTCGCGCACTTCTGCCTCGCCCTGGCGGCCGGCACCACGCTGCTCGGCCCCGACC
>CAKUMG010000044.1 GCA_934667465.1 uncultured Actinoplanes sp.
TTCAAGGAGTGACGGGTAGCCGGAGGGTCACCGTCGTGCCCTGACCCGGCCGGCTCTCCGCGATCAGCGTGCCACCGTGCGCCTCGGTCAGGTGCCGGGCGATCGGCAGGCCGAGTCCGCTGCCACCGGTGGCCCGGGTCCGTGAGGTGTCGGCACGCCAGAACCGGTCGAAGATCCTCGGCAAGTCATCCGCGTCGATGCCGATACCGCTGTCTTCGACCATGACGACGTGGGCGTCGGACCGGGTCGCCGTGAGGGTGACAGTGACAGTGCCGCCGCGTGGTGTGTATCGGATCGCGTTGGACACGAGATTACCGACGATCTGCCGGAGGCGTACGGGATCGGCATCGGCCATCGGGTCCCCGCGTACCACACACAGGACGGTCAGACCGGCCTTCGCCGCGAGGCTCCGGTGCGAGTCGCACACCTGTTCCACGACGTCTTTCAGGTGCACCGGCTCGCGATGCAGGCGCAGACTCCCCGAGTCGACCGCGGCCAGATCGGCGAGATCCTCCACGATGTGGCGCAGGGTCGCCGCTTCGTCGTGCAGGAGTTCCAGCACCGCGGCCCGGTCCTGCACCACGCCGTCCTGCATCGCCTCCAACCAGCCCTGGATGTTGGTCAGCGGGTTGCGCAACTCGTGCGCGATGTCGCCGACCATCTGCCGGCGCTGCGCCTCGGCCTGCTCGCGCCGCTCGGCCATCTCGTGGAGGGCACGGGCCAGGTATCCGAGCTCGTCGTCGCGGGCGATCGGCAGGCGCGCCGGCCACTGGGCCGGCTGGGCGGCCGCCTCGGTCAGCACGCGTAACGGCCGCACGAGCCGGCGCCCGACCAGCACGGTGAGCACGACGGTGACCAGCAGCACCCCACCCGTGACACCGGCCATGCGCAGCGCGCTCACCCAGGTCAGGGTGAACACCGGCGCATCCGCTGGGCTCGCCGGGTCCGTGATGAACAGCAGCGCGGGAGGCGCGACGTACGGCTGCAGCTGCCGCACCCGGGTGTCCTGGATGCAGTCCTGGAGCCGCTGATTGCTCACGTCACGGGGCCTGTCGGCCGGCGCGAGCGACAGCTGATCGACGGAGAAGTCGCGGCTGATCACCAGCTTGGTCCGGGCAGCGAGGCCCAGGCACCGCGAAGCCAGCTGGGTCAACTCCTCGAGAGCACGTTTCTCGGTGGCGGTCAGCGCGACCGTCTTGGCCCGGCACAGCGGGACGACACCATGCGGGTCCGGTCCCGTCAACTGCACCGTGGGACGACCGCTGGGATCGTCGGCGACGCGGGCGTCGACAGCGGCATGGCGCATGCAGGCGAGCTGACTCTCGGCGGAACGCCGCAGTTCCTCTTTCTCCGACCGCGGCAGCCGGTAGGGACCCACCGCTCGCGCGTCGATGCGATCGTCGCTGCCGGTCAGCGCCGGGTCGAGCCGTAACGGGTCGACCGTCGCCGACGGCCGCACAGTGGTCAGTGGCCCGGTCCCGCCCGCGTCCGCCAGCACCTCGCGGTCCTCGTTCGTCAGGGTGATCCGCCGGCCGAGTGTCGCGGATCGGTCCTGGATCAGGCCCTGGACGCCGGACCAGTCACGGTGCGTGGCGGCGTAGGCCACGAGCATGTCGTAGACGCTCTTGTCATCCGCCAGGGACCGGCCCTGCTCCTGCCGGATGGCACGGCTGGTGGACTGCACCGCCAGCCAGGCGGTCGCGGCGACGGCGGCCACCGCGATCAGCAGCGACGTGGCCAGCAGGCGCCCGATCACGCTCCGATGCAGCGGTATCCGGACCGGTCCGCTCACCGCGGCCCACCGGTCAGCTTGTAGCCCGTGCCGTAGACCGTGATGAGCAGCGCCGGCCGACGCGGATTCGGCTCCATCTTGCGGCGCAGGTTGGAGACGTGCATGTCGATCGTACGGACGGTGGAACTCCGCTCGACACCACGCGTGTGATCGAGCAACTGAGCGCGAGTGAACACCCGCTCCGGCCGGGCCGCCATGGCAGCCAGGATGGCGAACTCCCCCGGCGTGCACTCGACGACCTGCCCGGTGACCTCGACACGGTGCCGCCCGGCATCGACCGTGAGCGGGCCCACCACCGACACCTCCGCACCTTCCGGCCCCACCGGCCGCCGGCGGCGCAGCAACGTCCGGACCCGGGCTACCAGTTCCCTCGGGCTGTACGGCTTGGTCAGGTAGTCGTCCGCCCCGAGCTCCAGTCCTGCCAGCAGGTCGTCCTCACTTGACCGCGCGGTGAGCATCAGCACCATGAGGTCGCTGTCCCGCCGCAGCGCCCGGCACACCTCCAACCCGTCCATGCCGGGCATCATGACGTCCAGGATCAGCAGGTCCGGCGGTTGGCGCCGCGCCTGCACCAGAGCCGCGCGGCCGTCGTGGACGATCGTCACCTGGTGGCCGGCCGCACGCAGGTACTGCCGAAGCAGCTCGGCTTGCCGTTGATCATCCTCGGCGACAAGTACATGGGCATACACGAGCGCGACTATAGGACCGTTCCGCTGCCGCACTACAGATCCCTAGAAACCTGACAACTTCCTCAAGTTCTCCGGCCACGGCACCGAGGACACCGGCCCGGAGGCTGCGGGCATTTCTTCCCGCCGTGGCTGCGGCTGGGGACCGACCGGGTCGCGGGGCGGGACCGGTGCGGACCCACCCGCTGCACCTGCTTCGACCTGCGACTACATTGCCTGATCATGACTGCACCAGCCGCCGCGCCGACGCCTCCCGCCGGCAAGAAGAAGACCGTGCTCGTCCTGGTCGGCTTCGTCGCCGCCGTCGCAGCGCTGTGCGGGGCCTTTCAGCTCATCACCGCTGTCACCAGTCGTGACCCCCTCGCCGGGCTCGGCACCGCGGTGCCCGCGGCGAGCGCGATCCCTTCGGCGCCGGTGCCCACCTGGGAACCACCGAACCAGCTCACCGATCCCCGTCCCGAGCTCGAGATCCGCCACACCCTCGAATCATGGGTGCTGGAGTCGGCTGGCGCCGCGAAGCCCACCAAGAGCTCCTGCGACGTGCCCGACGATTTCACCGGCAACACCCCGGCATCGTTCCCCTGCAGCGTCTCGTACGGCACCAGCACAGTGACCTACGAGGTGGACGCGAAGCCGAGCAGCAGCCGCACGTTCACCTGGGACGCCGACACGACGCAGAACGTGGTGACACGCGCGGGCCTGCTGGCCGCGGTCGCCGACCGGTTCCGCGACGCGCGCTTCAGCGACCTGCGCTGCGACGAACTCCCCGAGCTGGCGCTCGCCCCGACCGGTAAGCCGATCGAGCAGCATTGCTACGTCCGCATCGAGGGCCGGGACAAGACCGCCACCATCGACCTCATCCCGACCAGGTCCGCGCTCCGCATGGACACCCGGCTGCAGTGAGCCGGCCATGGCCAGGCCGCGCCGGGTGGAATCCGGGTCGCGTGTCGTCGTTCCCGGCACCTGCCCGACCGGGTGATGCGGCCGTGTGAGGTAGCACGATCAGCCGTCGGTGACGCCATCGCAGATCACCTGGAACTCGTTGCCGCCCGGGTCGGCCAGCACCCAGAACGGCATGCCCTCCTCGGGTTCGGCCGTAACGGTGGCACCGATCTCGAGGAACCCGGACACGTCACGGTCGCGGCAGAGCAGGTCCCAGCGCATCCGGCTCCGGAAGCGTTCCACACCGGGCACGGGGTCGAAGACCAGGTAATCCCAGGGGAAATCCGGCGCGCCGACGACCACCGCGGCATCGCCCTCCTCGATCACCTGACCGTCGAGCACCCGAGCCCACCAGCGGGCCGACCCGAGCGCGTCGGAGGTCTTGACGACCAGCTCGAAAATGCCGGCGGGGCGGTCGTCGGCAGCAGGGAACGCGCAGAACTCGTTGTCCTCGACGTCCATGAGGACGTACCAGGGGTCCTCGCCGGGGGCGCGCACCACCCGTGCGCCGGCTTCCAGCAGACGGTCCGGCGTAGACCCGGGCAGGCGCAGGTCGACGTGCACCCGAGCGTCATCGACCGGGAGGAGGACATCTGTCTGTCGCAACCGCAAGACTTCCCGGGCGGGCCGTCCTGGACCGGGAATGATCAGGTTCCGCGCCCAGTCGACCCGGCCACCGAGGGCATCTCCCCAGAACGGGAGCTCCCGCCGCGGGTCGGCGACCTGGAGCGTCAATCCGTTGAATTGAGCCAGCGGGCGGATGAACCGCCGCAGCATCTCAGAGACCATGTCAGCATTTACCGCGGAGGCGAAGCAGACAAACCCACTGATACGACTCGATGGAGTGACGTTAGAAGATCCAGACGGGCACCGGGCCTAATAAGGAATTTGGCCGACGAGGGCAGGCCGGCTGAGTTCACCGGGCGGCGGGCGACCGCTGTGCCCCGTCACCCCTGCGGGTCGTCCTCGAAGAGGTGCTGCATCTGGATGATGGTGAAGACCCGGCGCACGAGCGGCTGCGGCCGCACCAGACAGAATCCGGCGCCGGCCCGCCGAGCGGCAAGAGAGCCGTCGAGCAGAGCACCGATGGCCTCGGAGTCGATGAATTCCACGCCTGCCAGATCAACGACGATGTCACCCACCCCACCGGCGTCGACGACCTCGAACAACGCCTCCCGCAGGTCATCGCTGGCGCCGAGGTCGAACTCGCCGGTGAGCGTGAACCGCACCACCGGCACCCCCGCGGACGGGACCGTCGTCTCGCGGGCGATGAGGTAGTAGTCGTCGGACACGGGTACTTGTCTACCAGCAAGCACCCGGCACCCACCCCGTCGACATGATCACGAGTCGAACACATGTTTCATACGTGAGATATCTACGCCTTCACCGGAAAAGTGGCCCAGATGTGTTTGGTGCCCGCCGTGGCGTACCAGCCCACTTGGAGAGACAGGCTGAGCGCGAGCTGCAAGCCGCGCCCTCCCGCGCCCGCCGGCCTGGTGTCGGCCAGTTCCGGCACGGAGCCGAGGTCGTGGTCCGCCACATCGAGCACGAACTCCTGCGGCGTACAGAGCAGGCGCACCTTGGTGGGTGGACGGCCATGCCTGATCGCATTGGTTGCCAGCTCGGTGGCGACCAGCACCAACCGCTCGGCGACGTCGCTCAACCCCGCATGCGGAACACTGCCATGATCGAGAAGGGCCTTGTTCAGCGAAGCACGGAGCTCGCGCAGCTCATCGCCGGTGTTCAAAATCCAGAGGTGGAGTTCCCGGGCTTCCGGCGGCGGCGGTGCCGTGCGTAGCTGGTTCACGCACCGGTCTTGCCCCGTGAGGCGGTCAGCGACACACCACCTCCATCACAGGCCCGCCGCACAACACCGGCAGCGGCGCGACCAGGCCCGCTACTGTGATGCGATGCCGGTGCACATGATCGAGAAGCGGCCGGAAAAGGCCGAACGGGGCGACCGCGACACCATCGGCGGCTGGCCGCTGCTGGATCCAGGTGAGTCCTGGCCGGCGTGTTACTGCGGCGACCGCATGGTTCTCTTCTTTCAGGTCAGCATCCCGGCCGACATCCCGGCCTTCGGCGGGGACCACCTCCTGGTCTTTCAGTGCCCCACCCACGATGACGTGGCCGTTCCGAAGTCACGGCAGCTCCCGGATGGTTACTGGGACACCCTGACCGATCCGTACGACGGTCCGTTCTGGCGAATCTTGCTGCGCACTTCGGGAGTGCCGGCCACCGAGGCCGACCCGTACGTGCAACCTCTCCGGCTCGACCTGCGGCCCGGCACCGAGATGGTCGACGGCGGCCGGGGCCGGCAGGGGTTCAAGATCGGTGGCGTCGCCTCCTGGGCGCAGTACCCGGAGGACTACCGCTGCGCGTGCGGAACCGAGCTGACCTTTCTGGCCCAGGTCCCGGAGAACTGGGGTTTCGACCTGTGGCCGATGCAGGACGGCCGCGACCAGGTCCAGCTGTTCCTCGGCAACGAGATCTACATCCTGGCCTGCCCCGCCCGCTGCCATCCCGAAGCCCTCTGGCCCGTGGCGCAGAACTGACAGCCGCGTGACAACGAGGGCGGCGACGGCACCCACGGTTGCCGTGAGTGCCGTCGCCCAGATCTCTACGAGCCGGCCGGTGCGGTGATCGTGATCGGCGCCCCGAAGTCGTAGAACTCGGTGGTGGGGAACGGGTCCTGCCCCTCCACCGCTCCCCCGATGCGCCGGATCAGGTTGCCGGCGACCCAGACGTCGACGGTGACGGCGCCGCTGTAGGAGTCGAGCCCATCCCAGTCGAACCAGACGAGCGTCTTCTCCGGCAGACTCGCCAGCGCGGAGACCGGGTCGGCCGCGCTGGTGGCCTCCGGCAGCGTCAGCCGGTAGTGGGTGGCATCCTCCCCCCGTACCTGCTCCGTGCCGACGGTCTCGACATCGGCGTCACCGGTGACCGCCCGCACCACGTCGGCCGCGGCCTCCGCGAACGGGGTGGGCCTGTCCTCCCCGGACAGCTCCTTCCGGGTGGTCTTGCCCTTCGCGGTGGACCAGCGGACGTCACCCACGATGATTCTCGTGCTGCTCGTCCCCTCGCCGGTGGTGACCACCCGCGAGTCGGCTCCGGCGATCTCGCCGGAGGCACCGAAACTGCCACCGCCGTGTACGGCCTGCTCGAACCGCAACGTCTTCGACTGCCCGGTCTGCTGGGCGGCCGCGAGCAACAGCTGCGGGGCATCGGTGGCCGGGGGCTGCACGGGCTCGCCCGTGTTCCCGAACGCGACCACAGCGACGACAGCGGCCACGGCAGCGGCGGCCACCCCGGCGGCGGCAGCGCTCCAGCCGAGGCGACGGTGGCGGCGGACGGCGTGCGGACGGTGCGCGGGCTCGGTGCGGATCGTGGTCTGAGTCATGGACTTCTCCCGGATGGCTTCGTAGCGGGCGGACCCGGGCGCCGGCGGCGCCGCACGCAGGAGAGGGTCGAGCCGGCCGATCCGGTTCAGGTCGTCGTCCTCGTACGCGTTCATCAGCGGCTGTTCCCCTTCCTTGCGGTCTGCTCATCACCTGTCCGGCGGACCGGCCCGTCTTGCCGCTCGAGCACCGATTGCAGCCGGCGGCGCGCTTTGTGCAGCCGCGAGGAGACGGTGGCGGGGCGGACCCGCAGCAGCTGCGCGATCTCCGCGACCTCGAGCCCGTCCCAGGCGCGCAGCAGCAACAGCTCGCGGTCGTCGGCGGAGAGTTCGTCCAGCGCGGCTGCCAGCTGCCGGTCGGAGGCGGGAGCATCCTGGTACGCGACCGGTGGCGGTTCGACGGCGGCCAGCCGCAGATGCAGCTGATGGCGCCGTTCCTGGGAACGCCGGTGGTTGGCGAGCACCCCGCGCGCCACCCCGAACAGCCACAACCTGTCCGGTTCGCTCGCCAGCTCCGCCCCCCGCCGCCAGGCGACGGCGAACGTCTCGGCGGTCACGTCGTCGGCGTCGGCATCCGAGCCCGTGCGCCGCCGCACGAACCCCCACACGCGGGCGAAATGCGCCTTGAAGAGCTCGTTGTACCGTTCCTCGGTCATGCCACCTCCGGAGCAGCGGATTCGTGCCGTCCCCACTGACTGTCCGGCAGCGCGCGGATCTCGCCGCGCGTCGAAGTCAGGCCGGCAGCCCATCCGGAGAAACCGAGGAGGCACGACGGAACGAGTCCGTCGTGCCTCTGGTGGTGCCACTGCGGCGTCGTTCCGGGCAGTGCCGAACGGTTACACCGGGCGGTTCTGCTCCAGCACGTCGGCCGTGTCGCTGTCGAGGGACTGCGGCGACGGGGCCGGTACGGTACGGGTGCCGGCTGCCGACGTCTTCTGCTCCGCGAGGTCCGCCTCCGCCGCCCCCGGCGACGAACCGGTGCCTGCCTCCGCCGCTCCCAGCGGCGAACCGGTGCCCGCAGCCGCCACCGGCGACGAACCGGCGCCCGCGGCCGCCGGCGACGCATCGGTGTCCGGCGTCGCGGTCGTGGCGGCGGCCTTGGGACGACGCTTGCGCGGCGGGCGGGGCTGCCCGGCGGACGGCTCGGAGGCCGGTTCGACGGCCGGCGTCACCGCCGCACCGGCAGCACCGCCGGAGGCGCCGGCATCGGCAGTACCGCCGGAGGCGCCGGCAGCATCCGAGGTCCGGGCCGGGCTCGACCCGCCGCGAGCCTGCTGGGCCACGGCGACGATCTGCTCGTACTTCTCCCGCCCGGCCCGCGCACCGAGCACATAGCCCACGGCCAACCCGGCGGCCAGTTTTGTCACGCTCATCGAGTTCCTCTGCAATCTTCGCCGGCGGTTGTGTCGACTTGCGGTGCCCGCGAAAACCGCCGCGAAACCCCCCAGCCCTTGTCAGCGTGCCGGGAAGCGGGCCGGGAAGCGGGCCGGGAAGCGGGCCGGGAAGCGGGCCGCGAGCAGCGTGTCCCGGAGGCTGAAGTACGCGGGCTTGCGCTCGAAGTCGCCGGACATCACCGTCGCGGCGCCCTCGGCGGGGAAGAACACCGGCACCCAGGAGTACTTGTCGGTGAACCCCCAGATCGTGAACGAGGTGCAGTCGTCGACGGCCAGGCAGGCGTCCAGGACGGTCTTGTAATAGGCGGCCTGCGTCTGCAGCTGCTCGGCGGTCGGCTCCCCGCCCGCGGGCAGGTCCATGCGCACGTCGAGCTCGGTGATCGCGGTCTCGAGGCCGAGGTCGTCGAAACGCTGCAGCACGGTCCGCAGCTGGTCCGGCGCGCCGTAGCGCATGCTCAGGTGGGCCTGGGACGCGAAGCCGTGCAGCGGCACCCGGTCGGCCAGCAGCTGCCGGGCCAGCGTCTCGTACGCGTCGACCTTGACGCCGGGCCAGTCCACGCCGTAGTCGTTGAGGAACAGCTTCGCCCTGGGATCGGCCCGGTGCGCCCAGCGGAACGCATCGGCCACGATGCCCGGGCCGAGCTCGCGGAGGAAGATGTTCTCCTGGCGGTACTCGCCGTTCTCGTTGAAGATCTCGTTGGCGACGTCCCACTGCTGGATCTTGCCGCGGTAGCGGCCCACCACCGTGGTGATGTGCTCCTTGAGGATCGCGCGCAGCTCCTGCTTGGTGAAGGTGCCCTCCTCGAGCCACGCCGGGTTCTGGCTGTGCCACAGCAGCGTGTGGCCGCGGACGGCCTGGCCGTGCTGCCGCGCGAACTTCACGATCGCGTCGGCCGGTCCGAAGTTGTACCTGCCGCGCTCGGGGTGGATGAACTCCCACTTCATCTGGTTCTCCGGGGAGACGGAGCTGAATTCACGGGCCAGGATCTTCCGGTACGGCCGGTCGTAGGTGAACGGGTCCGGGTAGGGCTGCTCGAGGTGGTGACCGCCGCCCGCCACCGCGGTCCCGATGCGCAGGTCGCGCGGGGCCGCCCAGCGCAGCGGCGGCCCCTGCCGGCCGGGGTGGTGGTCCACGGTGGACAGGCCGCCGGACGTCTTCGTGCCGGCCTGGGCCGGCTGCACGCCGGGGCCGATCAGCGCCGAGGCGGCGAGGACGGCCACGGTGACCCGTGATGCTTTTCGCACGATCACTCCTTCGAGAGCGACGGAAGCACTGCAAGTTTCAGGATTTCAGACCTCGTACGCTAGGCAATCTTAACGGCCACCGTCAATGTCTTGGCGTCGTTTTCCCTCGCCAAACGGCTCGCATGATTTTCGCCGCGTCGCCGGAACTTCCGGGCTCCGCTCCGGAATACATGCGTCGTTTGCAATATGCGAATGCCCGCATGTTACGGTGGTGCGAGTCCACGATCTTGGGAGAGAGCATGTCCACCAGCACCCTGCACGACGTCCACGAGGCCCACGAGCACATCCACGGCGACACCTGCGGCCACGTCGCGGTGCCGCACGAGGAGCACGTCGACTACCTGCACGACGGGCACGTGCACACCGGCCACGACGGCCACTACGACGAGTGCGCGTCGCAGGCCCACGTGACGGCCGAGACCCACACCCACGAGCACGGCGACGGCTGCGGCCACGACCCGGTAGCGCACGGCGACCACGTCGACTACGCGCACGACGGGCACCGCCACGCCGCCCACCAGGGCCACTACGACGAGCACTGATCGCCCCGCCTGTCCACGCCGGCTCCGAGCCCCGCCGGTCGCTCACGGTGCGAAGACGAAGCGGCTCTTGCCGGCCCGCTTCGCTGCGTACATGGCCTTGTCGGCCTGGCGCATGATCTCGTCGGCGTCGTCGCCGGGCCGGTTCGTGGCGATGCCGATGCTCGCCGTCACCCGGACCTGCTCGTCGCCGATGTCGATGGCCTGCCGGACGACGTCGACGATGCGTTCGGCGGTGGTGCGGGCGTGGTCGACGGTGGCGAGCCGCTCGACGAGGACGGCGAACTCGTCGCCGCCGAAGCGGGCGACCGTGTCGCCGGAGCGCAGCCCTTGCCGCAGCCGGGTGGTGACCTCGCGCAGCACGTGATCGCCGGCCGCGTGCCCGAGCCGGTCGTTGACCTGCTTGAACCCGTCGAGGTCGACGAACATGACGGCCAGCAGCAGCCCGCCGGCGGCGTGGTCGGGCAGGGCGGCACCGACGCGTTCCTCGAACATCGGGCGGTTGGCGGCACCGGTGAGCGAGTCGTGGTAGGCGAGGTGCCGCAATTGCTGCTCGCGGTCGCGCAGGCGCGCCTCGACGACCTGGCGGCGGCCGATGTCGCGGCGCAACTCCGCGGTGGCCCGCTCGACCCGTTCCAGAGCGTTGCTGCGGCTCGTGGACAGGACAGTGAACAAGGCAGTGCTCAGCAGGGTCAGTGCACCGCCGCCGCACAGGGTCAGCAGCCCCAGACGACGATCGATGCTGGTCATCAGTCCGGAGGTGGGGCTCACGACGAGCGTCCACCGGCTCTGGGCGACGGTCACCGTGGCAGCCCGGGTCAGCGCCCGGTCCCGCAAGGGCTGCCCGGGCGTGATCTCGGTGATCGTCGTATCCCGGCCGTCGGCGAGCGCGACCTGGACCGCGCCGCGGGTGCGGTCGTACAGGATCTGGTCGAGGAAGTCGTCGCCGCGCACGGCCATCACGACCCATCCCACGAAGACGTCGGGCGTGGGGTTGCCCTGGCCGGTGACGACGGGAACGGCGAAAGTCACCGCCGGCTGCCGATGCGCCGGGGCCCGGTCCTGGTCGACGGCGAGCGCATGCGCGGCACTGACCGCCGGCGAGGCGGTCCGGCGCGCCACGTCGAGGACGTCACGGGCGGACGGGATGCCGGTGAGGTCGAACCCGGCCTGGGAGGGTCCGGCGTCGAGGAGGCGCTCGAAGATGATGAAGGCGTGTTCCGGCTGCCCACCGGCGGGACGCAGGCGCAGATCCCGCTGACCGGCCGCTCGCCAGCGCTGCTGCACAGTGGCGATGCCCCGGGTGTCCGCGGGCACGACGAAACCGATGCGGCCGGCCCCGGGCAGGCGCCGGGCACTCAGCCCGGCGGTGACGGCCTGGAAGTCGCCGCGGCTCAGCTCGGACTGCGCGCCGAGCGCGGCCGCCGTGTCGATCATGGCCTCCTCGTACCGGGAGGCCCGGTCGGTGACCGTGGTCGTCACATCATGGACGTAACGGTTCATCAGCTGCCCGGCATACCGCTCCTGGTTACGGGCGACCTCCGCCGCGGCACCGGCCGACAGCAGCAGGCCCGCCACGGTCAGGACGATCGCGACCCCGATGGTGACACGGCGGCGGCGTGACATTGCACTGGTCCGCCGGGGTCTCACCTCTCCCCGGTCGGCGCCCCGGCCGCGATACTGATGATTCGTACGGTCCAGGTGCGGCCGGCGGGGCCGGTAAACGAACCCGGTTCGTTCGATGCACCGGTTCTCAGGACCGGCGCTTGCGGGCCGTCGCCAGCGTCCGGCTCGGCAGCTCCCCGTACACGGACCGGTATTCTCCGGCGAAACGGCTCGAGGCGGTGAACCCCCACCGTTGCGCAATCTGCGCCACCGACGGCGTCGCCTGCGGGTCGGCGGTCAGCAGCTCACGCCGGACGTTGCGCAGGCGTTCGCGGCGCAGGTAGGCCATCGGGGTGACACCCAGATGGCGGCGGAACGCCAGTTGCAGGCCGCGCGGGCCGACGCCGGCCACCGTCGCGATGTCGGCCACCATGATCGGGTGCCCGGCGTGCGCCTCGATGAACGCCTGGGCCCGGCGTACGGTCGCGGGGGTCTCGTGCTCGCGGTGCTGAGCGTGACTGCCGGCGGTCGCGGCGCTGTGCGGAAACGTGGTCAGTACCGAACAGGCGCCCAGCCGCAGCAGCTGATCCGCCAGCAGGAGCGGAAGATCGGACGCCGGCGCGGTCAGCTGATGCGTCAGGTAGCGGACCGTGCGCAGCCACTGCCGGCTCCGCACTTCCGACACCGGCTCCATCGAGGAGAAACGCACCTCCTCGCTCGCCAGCCCGCTGACTTCCTGGGCCACCTGGGAGACGTACCGGAGAGGCAGCCTGACATCGGCGACCTCGACATCGATGAAGTCGGCACGGTACGAGGCGTGCACCGGATACAGGAACCCGTCCCCGCGCCGCAGCGAGGCGGCGGCGCCGGGGACTGTCAGCCGGGCCCGCCCGCCCGTCAGCACCCCGGCGAGCAGGAAAGAGAGGGGATGGCCGTGCGTCTCGTACCGCGCGCCGACGGACCGGATCAGGTCGGCGCCCATGTTCGCCCAGTCGGCCGACCGGATGCGGAAGTCCACCGAACCGGGCTCGCCCAGCGTGACCCGGGGGCGATGCTCGACGATGGTGTTGAAGGCCGCCGCGGCCACGTCCCGGTCACGGGTACGCACGTTCGTCCGGCGGACCCCGGAAGAGCGAGGCTGGGTCACATCACTCCCGGGGTAGGCCCGTTGCGAAACCCGACGGTATCCGGGCCCGGCCGGTCGCCCGGGCCGTTCCGGGATCTTGCCCGTCCGGGTGACCCGGACGAGGTCCGCCGGGACAGCTCACAGTCGAGCATCCCGCGGACAATCTCTCGAACGGGACCGGTGCGGACGAACCGGCACTATGGTCAACGGGTGCAGACCCAGCAGGCCAGCCGGCTCCCGCCCGATGCCGAGGAACTGCACCTATGGGTTCTGGACAATGCGGCACATGTGCAGAACCTCGGCGGCGCTCTGTTCGAGACCGTCGCCGATCAGGTCATGATCGCGCGGTTCACGTTCGGCGCGGTGGCCGACAAGCTCGTGCTGGTCGCCTGTGAGCTGGCGAACTACGCGCTTGACCAGAGCCTGCCCCCGACGGTCGTGCGCCTGTACCGGTCGGATCCCGACCTGATCGTCGACATCGCCTATGCCGAGGCGGCGGAAGGGGGGCAGGAACCCCCCGGCGGGATCGGTCTCCGGCTGGCCCGGCGCCTGGCCTTGGAGGTCGGTTGGTACGCGGACGGCGACACGAGGCACGTGTGGGCGAAGTTTCCCACGACGACCATCCCGGACGCGTCGTGAGACGACCACGAACCATGCACGCAGCAGGCGCGGAGAGGCGGGCCCCGTGACCCACGAGCCCGTGCTTCCGGCACTGCTGGACAGCCTGGACCTCCCGGTTCTGGGCTGCGATGCCGCCGAGATCCCCGTACTGTTCAACAGCGCCGCCCGGGCCGTGTTCGGCTCCCTGCTCGACGGGGTCCCGGTCAGCGACTGGTTGCGGCATGTCGATGCGCGCACCCCGGACGGCCGGCCCCTGGACGCCGGCGACCTCGCCCTTGCCCGGGCGCTGCGGGGCGAGGCCGTCCGCGACGCCGAGGTCTCCGTGCTGACCGGCTCCGGCGCGCGGCGTTCCTTCCGGATCCACGCCAGCCCCGTGCCAGGCCCGGGCCCGGTCGCCGCGGTGCTGGCCCTGCACGATGTCACGGTCGAGCGCACCGCGGCGCGGCTCAACGACTGCGAACTGCGGCTGTCGCGGCTGCTGTCCCGGCCCGGGCCGGCGGACACCGCGCTCAAGGACGCCGTCGAGCTCATCGGCGCGGGACTGGCCTGGCCGGCGGTCGAGTTCTGGAGTGTCGATCCTGTCGGCGCGGTGTTGCGCCGCCAGTATGTCTGGGACGCCGATGATGACGGGCCTGCCGATCCGGTTCCGGACACGCTGGTCGAGAACGAAGGGGTTGCCGGGCGTGCCTGGCACACCGCCGAGCCGGAATGGTCAGCCGACCTGGTGACCGACCGCGCCTGCCGCGCGGACCGCGGTGGCGTCGGCAGTGTGCTGGCCGTGCCGATCCCGAGCGGGACGGCCACCCTGGGCGTGCTGGCCTGCTTCAGCGCCGACGCGACACCGCCCGGCCCGCTGGTCACCGCGGTGCTGACCGGCATCGCCGCGCACCTCGGGGAGTTCCTGGAACGCAGGCGCGTCGAACGGGTCGCCGCCGAACTCGAGCAGACCCGCAACGAGTACATCTCCCTGGTCGGCCACGAACTGCGGACGCCCCTGACCAGCATCCAGTCGCTCGTCGACATCATGCGCACCGAACCGGACCTGGAGGCCGCCGAGCGCGACCAGTTCCTGACCGTCATGCACCGCAACACCGGCCAGCTTCAGGACCTGGTGGGAAAGCTGCTGGACGTCGCCGCCGCCCGGACCGGTCATGCGCCGCCGCGGCCGGAGACGGTCGATCTCGCGGAGATCGTGCACGACGTCGCGACGCAAGCGGGCGCGCACGGCGGACCGGCGATCGACGTCAACGTCGACGGCCACCCCACCGTCGACGCCGACCCGCAGCGGCTGCGTCGCGTGCTCGAGGAACTCGTCAGCAACGCCCTGACCTGGGCGCCTCACGACAGCACCGTCGGCATCAACGTCGCCACCGACCGGTTCACGACGGAGATCGCCGTCAGCAACACCGGCCCCCGCATCGCCGATCGTGACCGCGACAGGGTGTTCGGCCTGCTCTTCCGCACCGAGACGGCCGCCGGCAAAGCCCTGCCGGGACGGGGACTGGGGCTGACCTACGCACGCGCGGTCGTGGAACAGCACGGCGGCACTCTGACCTTGAGCGAGCCCGAGGAGGCCGCGACGACGTTCACCGTCCGGCTGCCCACCCGCCGGCCCGCGGATACGGAAGCCTGAACACGCGAGACGCTCTCACCGCGTCAGCTGCAGGGAACGCAGGCGCCGCATCAGCACCACCGCCGCTGCCGACGAGATGTTAGAGGGCATGAACAAGCCGCCGGGCAGCACCTCGCTCAGGGCCGTCTGCACCGCCGGCGAGCCGCCGTCGAGCAGGCCCATGGACCAGTGGGAGAAGCTGCGCTGCTCGATGTCGCCGACCTCGAGCAGCGCGATCTGCTGGTGCCGCGGGTCGGTGGCGATCACGGAG
>CAKUMG010000045.1 GCA_934667465.1 uncultured Actinoplanes sp.
AGCGTGAACGCGGCACTCGGCGCGAGCCACAGCGCCAGCCCGGTGAACACGGCCATCTGCAGCATCACCCGCGCGCCGAGCCGCCGGCCCTCGGCGGTCCACCGCCCCAGCAGCTGGGCCGGCAGCGCGACCGCGACGAGGCCGAGCGCTTCGCCGAGCAACCAGTGGCCGCCCAGGCGTACGAGGGGATCCAGCGCGGGCATCGCGACCAGATCGACCCACAGCAGCAGTCCGAGCGCGACCGGCAGGGGCGCGGCGCGGCGCAGCAGCACCGGCAGCGGCCCCCACAGCAGCGCCCAGCCGAGCCAGAGATCGACAGGCAGGCCCCGCCAGGCGCCGTCCACCGGCGCGAACGCGTGCCACCCGGCGGCGGCGGCGACCTCGTGCAGCGCCGCGATCCCGGTCGCGGCGGCGAGATAGGCCAGGAAGGCACCCGTACGCGCGCGGCCGTCACGCTCGAACCGCAGGCTCACCAGCACCGCGGCCAGCGGCACGGCCAAGCAGAGGTAGCGCTGCACGATCATCGCGCCGCCACCCCCGCCCCCGTTGTCGGCCGTGCCGCCGGACCGCGGCGTTCTTCCGCCGCGCCCGGGCGGGCGCGGCGCCTCACCGGAGGCTCAGCATGTCGAGCAGGTGGGCGGCGCCGGCGTGCATGAGCCGGTCCTGGACGGGCCCGAAGTACCAGGACGGGTCGAGCCGCCGCGTGTACGCCAGCTCGACGGTCACCTCGGTCCGCCCGGGCCCGGCGTCGCGCCAGCGCACCTCGGCGCCGCGCCAGCTCAGCCAGCGTGAGGTGATCGTGTGGTCCTGCCGCACCGCGAACCCGACCCGCCCGGGCTCCGCCGCGACGACCTCGGTGACGATGTGCCCGCCGGTGCCGTGCGAGCTGCCCGGGTAACCGAACATCCACCGGTCACCCGGCGCCAGCCCGGCCCCGGCGACGTGCTCGGGAGCCGGCGCGCGCAACGCCCGCAGCGGCAGGCTCCGCACGGCAACCGGTTGCGGACCGGCGAGCAACCGCTCCCGTACGGCCTCCGGCGCGAGCGCCACGACCCGGCTCACCGTGACGCTCTGCTCGGGCCGCACCCGTAGTTCCCCGTGAACACCCTCGACCCCGCCGAGCAGCAGCAGGGGCAGGGGCAGCACCGCGTACGCCCGGCGGCTGTTCCGCGCCATCCGCACGAGCGCCGTCGTCCCGTGGGCCACAACGAACACGAGCGGCGCCGCGAGCAGCACGCAGATCGCCCCCTCGTGCAGCGCGGCCGCGGCGAGCAGCAGCCCGATCGTCGTGGCCCGCGCGACCGTGCCGTGCGTGCTGCGGCCCGGGCGCCCGGCGAGCAGCAGCGCGAGCAGGCACGGCAGCACCACGAACAGCAGCGCGCTGTCGGCCCGGCCGGAGCGCACGGTCAGCAGGAAGAACACCACCCCGAACGCGGTGATCAGGCCCATCAGGATCCACGAGGCCCGCCCGCGGACGGGTGGCTCGTCGGGTGTCTGCGGATCGAGCATGACGGGGCCCCCGGGTTTCGGTCGCACATTTGAGCGGTCGCTCAAGTCCTGACCGTAGCCGAGTTTGAGCAGTCGCTCAAGACCTGGTTCCCTTCGTGCGCGTCCGTTGGTTTCGTGCCTGGCCGGGCCTACGCTGACGGGATGGCCGACCAGAAGACGACACCCACGGACGCGGACGTGGCCACGTTCCTGGCCGCGGTCGCCGACCCGGCCCGCCGCGCCGACGCGGAGGCGGTCTGCGCGCTGATGACCGAGGCGACCGGCGAGCAGCCGCGGATGTGGGGCACGTCGATCGTGGGCTTCGGCCACTACCGGTACCGGTACGCCTCCGGCCGCGAGGGCGAGGCGCCGGCGGTGGGCCTGTCGCCGCGCAAACAAGCACTGACGCTGTACGTGTCGGAGGGCTTCGACGGCCACGACGAGCTGCTCGCCCGGCTCGGCCCGCACAGCACGGGCAAGTCGTGCCTCTACCTCAAGCGCCCGGCCGACGTCGACAAGGACGCGCTGCGCGAGCTGGTGACCGCCGCCTTCCAGCACCTCAACGGCCGGACCCTCACCCCGTAGCCGCCGGGCGCTTGACACCGCGGCGCACCAGGCGCTGGGCGGGCAGTTCGACGAACCGGTAGGTCAGCTCGCACACGCCCCACAGCAGCGCGACGAAGACCCCCGCCCCGGCAAGCTGCGCGGGCAGCGGCAGCCCGGCGATCGGCGCGAAGACCGGGCCGAGGGCCTGGATCGCCAGGTAGTGCACCAGGTAGATCGAGTAGCTGAGCACCCCGGCCCGGGTGACCCAGGACGGTATCCGCCGGTGGCGCAGGGCCATGGCCGCGCCGAACCCGCCGCCGATCACGAGCAGGGTGATCACCGAGCGGGCCTGGTTCTGCGGCGTCAGCCCGCCGAGCGCCGCCAGCTCCGCGAACCACACGATCAGCAGGGCCGCGGACACCACCGTGCCGGTCACCACGACCGGCCACCACGAGGTCTCGCCCCGGTCGGCGCGGTAGATCACGGTGCCGGTGAACAGGACCGCGAGGATCAGCAGGCCGTCCCAGACGTGCGAGGGGTCCTGGTTGACGGCCACCAGGACCGCGGTCAGCAGCCCGAGCGTCACCCCGCCCGCCCGCACGGCCCCGGCGCGGCCGCTCACCACCCCGGCGAGCCCGGCCACCCCGATGGCAGCCGCCACCGCCACCATGATCGGCCCGGTGGGCAGCTGGCGCGGGGTCAGCGGGGCGGTGACCGCGGCGACGACCGCGAGCGCGACGGCGAGGGGCGCTTCCGCCCTCGGGGCCGTGCCGTGGCGGCGTACGGCGAAGAAAGCAGTGACGATCAGGTAGAACGCCATCTCGAAGGAGAGCGTCCAGAAGACCGGCGTCAGCAGCGGCACCCCGAGGAACAGCGGCAGCATCGTGGCGTGGGCGAGCACCGCGGTGACCGGCTGCTCCGCGAGCCCGGGCGGCAGGGGCACGATGCCCGTCACCCCGAGCACGATCGCGGTGGCGCTCACCACCAGATATAGCGGGAAGAGCCGCAGCAGCCGGCTGACCCAGAACGCGCGCAGATCGCCGTGCCGGTGCAAGGAGGCGGGAATGATGTAGCCGCTGACCAGGAAGAACAGCATCACCCCGGCGGTGCCGGCGTGCAGCCACGGCGCCGAGAACGCCCGCGCGTCCTGCAGCAGGTGCCGGCTGAGGTGCGCATAGAGCACCAGCAGCACGGCCACCCCGCGCACCGCGTCGAGCCACGCCATCCGGACGCCCACGGTCGGCGCGGCCGAGCTCGGTCGGGATGCGGTCACGGCGCGCAAGCTACCCGCCCGGCCGATCGGCGACCAGCGCTACGACAACCTTCCCGCAAGGTGGGCGGCGGCGGCGATCGTGGCGCCGTACTGGCTGGCGACCAGCCGGCGGATCTCGATGGGCTCCAGCTCGGCGTTGTGCGCGTCCTCGGCGACCCAGGCGTCGTAGCGGGCGGACAGCTCCGCCAGCGCGTCCCGCACGCAGCTGCGGACGTTGCCGACCGCCGCTTCCCCCTGCAGGGCGCGCAGCAGCACCCCGCCGTAGCGCAGCCGCCACTCGTGCACGTGCGACGCGAGCGAGTTCGCCTCGGCGACCGTGGCCGGGCGGGCGGCGGCGGGCAGGGCGGCGCGGGCCCGCTGCGCGACGGCGATCTCGCCGACGAAGTGGGCGAAGAAGCGCGCGGCCCGCCAGTACGGGGACTCGGGCGCGAGCAGGTGGCCCTCGACCTCTGCCAGGGTGCGGGTGAGCAGGTCGCCCAGGTCGTGGAGCCCGTCGGCGTTCGAGGCGAGGACCTCCGCGTACGTGCGCCCGGACGCCCCGGTGTCGGCGGCGCTCGGATCGAGCCAGTACGGCAGCTCGCTGACCAGCATGAGCGCGCCCCACCGCCCGGCGTACCAGGTGGCGCTGCCGCCCATCGTGGTCCACGGGTCCCCGTTGGCCGTGGCGCGCTCGTAGACCTCCGCCAGCGCGCTGGCCTCGTAGATCGCCTCGTCGAGCACCACCAGGTCCGGCGCCTCGGGTTCGCCGCGGTCCAGCGGGATGCCCAGGTGCTGCGGCACGGCCTGGAGCACCGGGTGCAGCGCCGGCTCGGCCCGGCTGAGCCAGTAGTACGCGCCGCCCAGCTCGCTGTTGTGTAACGACGCGACCAGGGCGGGCCGGTGCTCGTCCATGAGCCGCATCAGCGCCTGGGTCTCGGGCATCGCGGCGTCGAAGTACGCGGTCTCGTGGTCGATCGGGAACGTCCACTCCACCTGGTCGCGCCCGGCCGGCCGGTAGAAGTGGCGGCCGTAGTGCGCCCGGGTGAACGGGCCCCGCAGCCAGCCCTCGTTGAGCCGCAGCCCGTCCGGGTCGGCGCAGCCCACGATGCGCCACCGGTGCCCGAGCCGCTCGCGCAGCGCGGGGTCGGCGCACAGTCGCTCGGCCAGGTGCAGCGCGGTGAGCCCGCCGATCGGCTCGTTGGGGTGCGGCAGCCCGTAGGCGAGCGCCTCGGGGACGGCCTGCCCGGGGCGGTGCTCGACGGTCAGGCACCACAGCGGCTCGCCCTGCCGGGACGTGCCGCAGCGGCGCAGCCGGGCCACGTCCGGATACCGCCCGGCGATGGCGCGCAGCCGGTCGTGCAGCTCGTCGACCCCGGCGAAGTGGTCGTAGGCGGGCACGGTGGCCAGCTCGTCGTGGATCCAGCGGGGTATCCGGTCGTCGCTCACCCCGCCATCGTCGCGCGGCTGATCACGTACGGCCAGGCCTTGATCTTCATTGCGCGGGCGCGATCTCCAGACCCGTGGCCACCGGTGCGTCGTCGTGCGCGGCCATCGCCTCCTGGCGGGCGTCCTCCTCGCGCAGGATCGCCGCGTCCAGCCACTCGTCGGGGATGCCGAAGCCGTCGACCAGCGTGCGCAACTGCGGGCGCAGCTGCTTGAGCAGGTCGTTCACCATGCCGGTGACGGCCTTGGACCGGGCCGGGGTGATCCGCTGGTGCTCCAGGAACCAGCCCTTGCCGGCCTCGATGACGCTCAGTGCGTAGAGGTCGCAGACCCGCGACAGCAGCGCCTTGGTGCCGGGGTCGGCGGCCCGCTCGATGCCCGCCACGAACGCCTCGAGCACGATCCGGTCGATGTGCGCCGACGCGGCCTGCAGCACGTGGTCCTGCACGTCGTTGAAGATGTCGAACGGGCGGTCCTTCTTCGCGGCCGCGCCGCTGCGCAGCCGGCGGATCGCGCCGTCGAGCAGGTGCCGCTCGCGGTCCTCGAACATCGCCAGGTGCCAGCCCCGGTCGGTGAGGGCGACCTCCTCGGCGCGGCCCGGCACGGCGTCGACCAGCCGCTGGATCACGGCGCGGGCGGCGGTGCGCTCGAGGACCATGCCGCGGACCTGCTCGGCGACGAACGTGGCGCGGCCCCAGCCGTCGAGCGAGCCGAACGCGTCGCGGTAGCCGGTGAGCAGCCCCTTCGCGACGAGCTGCAGCAGCACCGTGTTGTCGCCCTCGAACGTGGTGAACACGTCGGTGTCGGCCTTGAGCCCGGCCAGCCGGTTCTCCGCGAGATAGCCGGCCCCGCCGCACGCTTCGCGACAGGCCTGGATGGTACGCGTGGCGTGCCACGTCTGCGCCGCCTTGAGCCCCGCCGCACGGGACTCCAGCTCGCGCTGCCGCCGCTCGTCGACCGGCCCGTCGGCGGTCTGCACGTCGTGCAGGGCCGCCACCAACTCCTCCTGCGCGAAGTGCAGCGCGTACGTGGTCGCGAGCGGGAGCACGAGCGCGCGCTGATGCGCCAGGTAGTCGTTGAGCACGACCTCGCGGCGCTTGCCGGGCGCGGTGAACTGCCGCCGCGTCTCGCCGTAACGCACGGCGATGGTCAGCGCGCTCTTGGCCGCCGCGGACGCCGAGCCACCGACGGTCACCCGGCCGCGCACGAGCGTGCCGAGCATCGTGAAGAACCGCCGGGTGTCGTTCTCGATCGCGCTGCTGTACGTGCCGTCGGGCGCGACCTGCCCGTACCGGTCGAGCAGCATCTCCCGCGGCACCGTGACGTGCTCGAACGCGAGCCGCCCGTTGTCGACGCCGAGCAGCCCGGCCTTGGGCCCGTCGTCACCGATCGTGACGCCCGGCAGCGGCTCTCCGTGCTCGTCTCGGATCGGCACCAACCAGGCGTGTACGCCGTGGCGGCGACCCTGCGTCACGAGCTGCGCGAAGACGACAGCCATCCGGCCGTCGCGGGCGGCGTTGCCGATGTAGTCCTTGCCCGCGGCCGGGTGCGGGGTGTGCAGGTCGAAGGATTGAGTCGCGGGATCGTACGTGCAGGTGGTGCGCAGTTGCTGCACGTCCGAACCATGGCCGGTCTCGGTCATGGCGAAGCAGCCCAGCAGGTCCGCGGAGATGATGTCGCGCAGGTAGGCGTCGTGGTGCCGGCGCGTGCCGAGCGCCGTCACGGCCCCGCCGAACAGGCCCCACTGCACGCCCGCCTTGACCATCAGGGACAGGTCGACGTGCGCCAGCATCTCGGCGGCGACGACCGAGCCGCCCGGGTCGGACCCGCCGCCGTACTCGGCCGGGAAGCCCGCCGCGACGCCCGGGTCGGCGGGGAGCTCGCGCAGCAGCCGGGTGATCCGGGTGCGGGCCTGCTCGACGCTCTCGCCCTGCACGGTGACGAAGTGCGAGCCGGCGAGGCGCTCGCGTGTCGCCTGCCGCACGTGCGCCCAGCGGCCGTCCAGCACTTCCTGCAGTCTCACGGTCCCGCTCATGGGTACAGACTGTACCCCGCAGGTCGTTGCGGTGCCGCCTACTCTGGTGGGCATGGGCCGGGACACCATCGCCGCACGCCGCGCTTCTTCCTCGTCCTCATCCGTGGATCAGGACCGCAGGCAGCGCATCGTGGAGGCGGCGGTCCACGCGATCGAGGAGCACGGCACCGACGCGGGCCTGGGCGTGATCGCCGACCGGGCCGGGCTGCCCCGCCCGCACGTCTACCGCCACTTCACCGGCAAGGACGACCTCGACCAGGAGGTCGCCCGGCACGCCGCCCGGCTGCTCAGCGCGTGGGTCCGGCCCTCGCTGACCGCCCGCGGCACTCCCCCGGACATCGTCCACGGCGTCGTAGGCCGCGTCCTGAGCTGGGCGGCGGAGCACCCCAACCTCTACCGCTTCCGGGTACGCCTGGGCCCGCCCGCCGCCGTCGGCGAGTTCATGGACGCCATGGTCGCCTATCTGCGCGCGGCCGGGCACGACGCCCGCCCGCCGGCCCACGTCGTCGCGGGCATCATCGGCCTCGTCGACGGCGGCATCCTGTGGTGGTTCGACCACCGCGACGAGGTCACGCTCGACGACCTGGCCGCCTCCCTCGCCGCCCAGGTCTGGCTCGTCCTGGCCCCTGTGCTGCCCCTGGACCCCGATCTCGCGCTGTAGAAGGTGTCCCGTGCGCGATCATGTGCACCACGGCCGCTTTTGTGGCCGGGGTCACAGTGGGGCGGAGAACCGGATGGCAGCGGACGGCGTCTTGCCGGGTGTGAGACGGAACCTGGACGAGGCCGGCCTCGTGCGCCTGATAGCGCGCGGGGACAGGGAGGCGTTCGACGAGCTGTACCGGCGGACCGCGCCGACGCTCGAGGCGCGGCTGCGGCGGCGCTGCGCCGACGAGGACGTGGTGGCCGAGGTGCTGCAGGACACCTACCTGGCGGTGTGGCGGTCCGCGGGCAGCTTCGCCGGGGCGGCCGTGTCCGGCAGCGGCATCGGCTGGCTCTGGACCATCGCCGCGAACCGCCTCGTCGACGCGTTCCGGCGGCGGGCCCGGCAGGCGCGGGTGCCGGCGGAGGCGCTCGTGGCCGCCGAGCAGGTCGCCCCGGCCGCCGAGGACGAGGTGATGGCGACCCGGGTCGGCCAGAAACTGGAACACGCGCTGCTCGAGCTGCCGGTCGAGCTGCGGCAGGTGCTGCGGGCGATGGTCCTCGACGGGCTGTCGGTCCGGGAGACGTCAGTATTGCTCGGTGTGCCCCAGGGCACCGTGAAGACCCGCGCGCGGCGGGCCCGGATCGCGCTGCGGGAGGCGCTGTCATGACGACCCATCCGAACCAGTCCGTGCTCACCCACTACGCCGCCGGCGGCCCCGAGCTCGACGACGCCACCGTCTGGTCGGTCGAGGTCCACCTGGAGACCTGCGCCGACTGCCGCGCCCGGCTCGCGGGCGCCGCCGTGCCGGCCAGTGCCCTGCTGCTCGACCGGGTCGCCGCCGCCCTCGACGAGGCCCTCGACACCGAACCGGCACCCGCCCGCGCCTCGCGCCCCTGGTCGGCCGTCCGGTTCCGCTGGTTCGCCGGCACGGTCGTCCCCTGGCTCGTCATGACGTTCGCGGTCCTCGGCGTCGCGCTCCTGCTCGACTCGGCCTCCTCGGCATGGCCCTCCCTGGTCCTGCTGCTGGCGCCGCTGGCCCCGCTGCCCGGCGTCGCGGCCGCCTGGAGCCGCCGCACCGACCCGGCCTGGGAGCTGATCGCCGGCACCCCCGCGGCGGGCCCGGTCATGCTGCTGCGCCGCACGGCGGCCGTGCTCACCGTGGTCATCCCGGTGCTCGCCCTCGCGGGCGTCGTGTCGGGCAACCTCCTCGGCACGAACGGCCCGACGGTCTCGCTCGCGCTGACCCTGCTCCCGAGCCTGGCCTGCACCGCCGCCACCATCGCCCTCGGCGGCCGCATCGGCATCCCCCGCGCCGCCTCCGCCATCGGCGCCGCCTGGGCGGCGGTCGTGATCGCCCCGAGCCTCGCGACCCAGAACCTGTCGGTCGCCCTCGGACCCTCCGCCGTGCCCGCCTGGGCGGTCGCCACGGCCGCCCTGGTGGCCTACGCCCTCACCCGCGGCGACGACTACCGCCGCCTCACCAGCCGCTCCTGACCCGCACGCCCCCGCCCACGGCCGCCCTCACTCCGGCCGTGGGCGGAGCCCCCGGTAACTGCGCAGGCGCCGCGCGTGCAGGTGGAACCCGCCGCCCGCCAGAAGCGAGAAGCTGGCAGGAGCTACTGGCGCTGGTCCGCGGTCAGGAGCGCGGTGCGAGCCGTTTCGGATGCGGCTGGCCGACGGGGGCCCGGTTGCCGATCCCATACCCGGGCCCCGGCGTGGTCCACCGTCCAGAGTGGGTAGTCAGGCGGACCGGAGATCGCGCAGCACGACGCATCCGGGGCCGGGCTCCTCGCCGCAGCACGGCCCGAGCAGGTCACGGGCGGTCAGACCGGCCGTGATGCCGGGCGGGCCGAACCAGTCGGCGTCGAGCAGGTACCTCACCCGCGTCCCGGCCCCGGCGGGCGCCTCGAAGGGCACCGGCGGGCCGAGCGGCCGCAGACCGGCGAGCTCCTGCCGGAACCCCCGCCCGCCCCGCCACACCTCGACCGTGACCCGCACACTGAGCGCGGCAGCGGCGGCGGCAGTGAGCCGGTCAGGCGTGAGCAACGATCCGAAGTAGCCCAGAACCGGCCCGCCATCATCCGTCAGCGTGGCCGCGAGCCCGTCGGTCACCGAGAAGCCGTACGCGTCCGTGATCTCGGCGACGACCTCGGTGGTGTGGCTGCCGGCGACCCGGGGCGGAGGGTGGACCGCGCAGTCCACGACCTCACGGAGCACCCCGGCCGGGGACCGGTCGACCGGGAAGTACATGCCCGGCCACTTCCGCACGGCGGCGTCGAGGTCCAGGACCCTGATGTCGGCAGCGCTGTACTCCGCAGCGCTCGGCGGCACCTCAGCCATGCCCCGACGATATCCGGGGGGTCCCTCGAACGGGGGACAGGAGCCGGGGCGGCGGTAGTGTGGCGGGTTGTGATCGCGGGGTGGGAGTGGGACGAGACGCTGTTCGCCGGGACCGCTGAGCACTATCTGCGGGGGCGGCTGCCGTACGCGGACGGGCTGGCCGGGGCGGTCGAGCGGGCGTTCGGGCTCGACGGGCGCGGGCGGCTGCTCGATGTGGGCTGCGGGCCGGGGAACGTGACCGTGACGCTGGCGCCGTTGTTCGAGGCGGCCGTGGGCCTCGACCCGGATGCGGGGATGCGGGCCGAGGCGGAGCGGGAGGCCGGGCGGCGCAACATCCCTGACCTGCGGTGGGTCCGGATGCGGGCGGAGGAGTTGCCCGCGGGCCTGGGCGAGTTCCGGATGATCACGGTGGCGTCGTCGTTCCATTGGATGGATCAGGAGCGGGTCGCCGCCACCGTGCTGCGGATGCTGGAGCCGGGCGGGGTGTTCGTGCACGTGTCGGATCTGAAGGGCCCGAAGGCCGGGCCGGTGCCCCCGTACGGGGAGATCGGTGCGCTTGTCCGGCGGTATCTGGGCCCGGTGCGGCGGGCGGGGCAGGGCGTGATCGCGGGTGGGACCACGCCGAGCGGGGAGGTCCAGGTCATCACGGCGGCCGGGTTCGAGGCGTACGAGCGGATCCTGGTGCCGGACGGGCGGGTGCTCGAACGGGATGTCGACGATCTCGTGGCGTGGACGTTCTCGCAGTCCGGATCGGCGCCGCATCTGTTCGGCGACCGGAAAGCGGAGTTCGAGCGGGAGCTGCGGGCGCTGCTGCAAGCGGGTGCGCCCTACCACGAGCGGGTGCCGCCGACCGAGCTGAAGACCTGGCGGAAGCCCCGCTGACCGCCCGGGCCGCGCAAAGGCCCGGGCCGCGCAAAGGCCCGGGCCCCGTAGGGCCCGGGCCGTCGGGAGAAGCTCAGCGGACGGCGGTCAGAACCAGGTCGGTGACGGCCTGCGGGTGGCTGACCATCACGGCGTGCGAGCTGGTGATCTCGCGCGTCGTGGCGCCCGCGCGGGCCGCCATCACGCGCTGGGCCTCCGGCGGGATGGTCTTGTCGTTGCGGGCGATCAGGAACCAGGACGGGATCGTGCGCCACGCGGGCACCCCGGAGGGCTCGCCGAGCGAGAGCAGGGTTCCGGGCCGCTGGGTGGCCGCCATCGCGAGCGCGTCGGCGGGTGGGACGTCGGCCGCGAACAGCGTACGGAAGGCGCTCTGTTTGATGTAGGCGTCCAGGTCCTTGCCGGTGGGCGAGCCGGGCACATCGGGCGCGTCCGGGTAGGCCTTGAACTCCAGGTTCGCGACCAGGTCGGTGTGGCCGCCGCCGAGTTCGGTCGCCGCCTGGACGGTCTCGTTCTGGTCGAGCGCGAAGGCGGCGACGTAGACCAGGGCCTTGACGTTCGGGTTGCCGGCGGCGGCGTTGGTCAGGACCGCACCGCCGTACGAGTGACCGACCACCACGATCGGGCCGGGCACCTGCTCGAGGAACGACCGCACGTAGGCCGCGTCGCCGGAGAGGCTGCGCAGCGGGTTCGGCGGGGCGTAGACGGGATAGCCGCGCTTCTGCAGCGCCTTGATGGTCGGGGTGAAGCCGGACGCGTCGGCGAACGCGCCGTGCACGAACACGATCGACGGCTTGACCTTGCCGCGGCCGCCCGCCTGGGCGGCGCTGGTGGCCATGGCTCCGGCGCCGAGCAGCAGCGCCGCCGTGGCGAGCAGGCCGAACAGCTTTCTTCTCACGGGTTCCTCCGGTGGGTGAGCGCGACGCCGATCAGGGCGGCGACCGCGTCGGGGCGGGACAGGAGCACGGCGTGGGAGGCATCGACTTCCGCCGTACGGGATCCGGCGCGCGCGGCCGACTCCCGTTGCACGGCCGGCGCGAGCACCAGGTCCTCGGTGGTGACCAGGTACCAGGACGGCAGGCCCGGCCCGGCGACGGCCGCCGGGCGCTCCTCGAACGCGCAGGCGCGCACGGGCCGTTGCAGGGCCGCGGCGGTCGCGGCGGCGTCCGGGTCCAGGTCGGCGGCGAAGATCTCCGGGTACGCGCGCTGCTCCAGGTACAGCTCGGCCGCGTCGCCCGGCCCCGACGGCACGAGCGCCGCCAGGAACGCGTGCGACCCGGACCGGTGCAGCAGGTCCACGACGGACGTGTCCGGGCCGGGCAGGAACGCGGCCACGTACGCCAGCGCGACGACGTTGGCGCACCGGGTCGCGGCCACCGAGGCCACCGCGCCGCCGTAGCCGTGCCCGGCCAGCAGCACCGGTCCGGGCACGGCGGCGGCCGCCGCGGCGACCTCGGTGGCGTCGTGGTCGAGTCCGCGCAGCGGGTTGGGCACGGCTCCGAGGTCGGCGGTCAGGTGCCGGGCGGCGCGCAGGGTGCCCGCCCAGCTGCCGCTGTCCTCGAAGGCCCCGTGCACCAGCAGCACCGTGGGGGTGGCCGCGCTGTCCATGCCGGAGACGCTAGGAGCAGCCGTACGCGCGTCGCGTACGTCGCCTGACGTAAAAGTCCGTCAGGGCCGGTGCTGCGCCCACTTCGTGCACTCGGCGCCGTACTGCGCCGCGCGGTCCCCGTCCTTGTCGATCAGCTGGTCGACGAGCCACCGGCGTTCCCCGTCGCCGATCTGGACGCGCTCGACGACGTGCGACTCGAGCGTGCCCCGGTCCGGGCGGACGGCGGGGTTCGTCCGGTTCGCCTCGTGCCAGTAGCCGAGGTCGGTGCAGAACGTCACCGTGGCCCGGTCCGGGCCGTTCCGCTCGACGCCCATGACCCTGGTCCAGATCGGGCCGATCGACGGGATGTTGCTCGTCGTGGTCGCGTACGGCGCCAGGAACTCCTGGTAGTAGCGCTCGGTGTAGATGTACCGCCCGAGCGGGACGATCGCGGTCCAGTCGGCCGAGCCGAACTCCCAGTAGTTGAACACCAGGCTGCGGCGGGCGGCGAGGACCTCCTCGGTGTCCGGCGCCCCCGCCAGGTCCCACGTGATCGGCAGCTCCTTGGTGCCGTCCATCGGCAGTTTCCGGTGCGCTTCCTCGAACGTCAGGGCCGGCCCGGCCGGGCTGCTCGCCGCGGCCGGCGGTGCGGGCGTGCTCTCGGGCTCGTCCGTGCACCCCGCCGCGAGACCCAGGGCCACGGCGACGAGCGCCCCGGCGATCGCCTTGTCGTGTCTCATCGGCGGTAGATGTCCTTCATCCACTCGAGACCGCTCTGATAGGCCTCGCCCGCATCGCCGGCGGCCTGGCCCACCGAGTCCTGGCCGTTCCCGGACTTGTAGCGCTGCCAGGCCTCCAGATCCGCCTCGGTCCACTGGCTCACCGGCTTCGGATCCCCGTTCACGAGGAGCCGCTCCGGCAGGTCCGCGAGCTTGCCGCTGTTGTAGAGGGCCAGTTCGGTGAGGTCGGCCGCCGTGGCGCGGCCGTCGCCCAGCGTGTTGCCGATGTCGTACACGGCCTGGCCCGAGTTGTCGACCTTCGCCTGCTCCTCGAGACCGGTGAGCACCGAGCTGACGTACTCGCCGGCCAGGTCACCGACGACCGGCACCGGGACCTTCTCGAGCGCCTTGCCCATCACCTGGTCGACGAGGAAATTGACCACCTTGTACCTGTCCTCGACACTCTTGTTGTGCTGCTCGTCAGACTCGGCGCTGGCCGCATGGCCGGCCTCGGTCGCTCCGTAGTCGAGTGCCCCCATGACGCTGCCGTACTGCTGGGAGACGACCCCCATCGCGCGCAGCTTGCCGTCGATGTCGTCGGCGGGGTCCCGCCTTCCGGACAGGATCTCGTCGTAGCTGCTCGCGGTGTACACGGCCTGCGCGTTGGCGACGATGCCGTGCGCGGTCTCGTCCCGGCCGATGTCGGCCAGGAAGCGCGCCAGGTCCGTGCGGTCGACGTCGATGGTCTTGCCCGGAACCGCGTGGTCGCCGTCGGCGATGTTGAGGTTGACGTCGCCGATGTACGCCGCCGTGATGGTGGCCATGGAGTCGCGCAGCTGCGGGTGGATCAGGACGGGCTGCTCGTCCTTGGCCTGCTCGTCGACGTTGGCCTCGTAGATGATCGCCTCGAACAGGCGCCGCGCCTCCGGGCCGGGCTCGCCGGTGGTGGCGCGTTCGAGCGCGGTGCCGAGCTTGTCCATGGTGTCGTTCTCGTAGCCCTCGCCGAGCGCCTGCTCCGCGGTCGCCCAGCCCGGCCCGCCGGGCACATCCGGGCCCCACTCGCGGTCGGTGAGCAGATAGTCGAGGCGGGACAGCCGGCCGCCGGCCGGGCCGTCGCTGGTGTAGGTGGTGACGCCGGTGAGCAGGTCCCGGGTGGCTTCGCCGTTGCGGGACAGCGCGTCCACCAGGCCGTGCATCGGGTCGAAGCCCGCCGGGGCGGCGTTGTCGTCGTGGTTCCGGGTCCAGTCCAGGCGCACGTTCTCGCCGCTCCGGCTCCACACCTCGCTGCCGCCCTGGGACATCTCGAAGTCGACCATGTCGCCGCCGACGGTGGCCAGGAACCCGGCGTCGTAGGCGCCGTTGCGCAGCAGCGGGGCGAGCAGTTGGTAGCCGTGGACGCCCTGCGCGGTCCGTAGCGGGTTGTGCGGATCGCCGATGTCCATCGTGCTGCGCCCGGCAGCCATCAGGTCGATGGTCCATTGCGTGGACAGTTCGTTCGCGCCGGGCACGTAGTGCTCGCCGTGCGGGCCGGTCGTGGTGCCGGTCCGCGTGGTCGCGGTGCTCAGCATCACCCCGAGACCGTTCTGCAGGGCCCGCACCGTGTCGGCGGTGCCGCCGCTGAACGTCAGGCCGTCGGCGTCGGTGCCGGGATTGTCGTTCTGATAGGTCGCCAGCGTGCCGTTGAGCCGCAGCAACCCCTGCGGCCCGAGATTGTCGAGCAGCGTGTAGGCGAAGGCGCGATCGCTGCCGTACAGCTCGACCAGGTCCCGGAACTCGGCGAGCTCGGCGGCGGTCGACTCGTACGACGGGTTCTTGATCTTGTTGGCCAGCTCCTGGGCGCGCGAGATCGCGCCGGGCGGGCTGCCGCCGAACCCGCCCGGGCCGGACGGCGCGGTGCCGGCGATGATGCCGGCCGCAGCGTCGTCCTGCGCCCGCGCATATTCCACGACCGTGCGCAGATCGTTGAGCAGCGCACCGGTCTCCCGGCCCGTGCGGTCCAGATTGCCGCCCATGTACGCCGACGCGGGCGCGGTGATCGTCACCGCCGCCGTGTCGACCGTGTAGCCGCCCTTCTGCGCCGCCGCGACGATCCCCTCCGCCTGAGCGCGCAGACCCCTCATCGCGTACGCGTGCTGGTCGAACAGGTCGGCCATGCGG
>CAKUMG010000046.1 GCA_934667465.1 uncultured Actinoplanes sp.
ACCTGTGGTTAGGGGTGAAAGGCCAATCAAACTCCGTGATAGCTGGTTCTCCCCGAAATGCATTTAGGTGCAGCGTCGCGTGTTTCTTGCCGGAGGTAGAGCACTGGATGGTCTAGGGGGCCTACAAGCTTACCGAAATCAGCCAAACTCCGAATGCCGGTAAGTGAGAGCGCGGCAGTGAGACTGCGGGGGATAAGCTTCGTAGTCGAGAGGGAAACAGCCCAGATCACCAGCTAAGGCCCCTAAGCGTGTGCTAAGTGGAAAAGGATGTGGGGTCGCTTAGACAACCAGGAGGTTGGCTTAGAAGCAGCCATCCTTTAAAGAGTGCGTAATAGCTCACTGGTCAAGTGGTTCCGCGCCGACAATGTAGCGGGGCTCAAGCACACCGCCGAAGCTGTGGCATTCACACAATAACCCGGTTGCATCCCTTGAGGTTGTGATCCAGGTGTGTGGATGGGTAGGGGAGCGTCGTATAGCGGGTGAAGCGGCGGGGTGACCCAGCCGTGGACGCTATACGAGTGAGAATGCAGGCATGAGTAGCGAATGAAGGGTGAGAAACCCTTCCGCCGGATGACCAAGGGTTCCAGGGCCAGGCTAATCCGCCCTGGGTGAGTCGGGGCCTAAGGCGAGGCCGAGAGGCGTAGTCGATGGATAACGGGTTGATATTCCCGTACCCGCAAAGGAACGCCCAAGACGAACCCACTTGTACTAACTGCTTGAACAATTCAAAGGCTTCGGCCGGCGATGCGGGAGACCAGGACCTTGGGTGGTAGTAGTTTAGTGATGGGGTGACGCAGGAAGGTAGCTGAGCCCGGCCGGTGGTTGTGCCGGGGTAAGCGTGTAGGCCGATGGGTAGGTAAATCCGCCTGTCATGATGGCTGAGACGTGATGCCGAGCCGATTCAGGTGAAGTCAGTGATCCTATGCTGCCGAGAAAAGCCTCTAGCGATGTTCCGAGCGGCCCGTACCCCAAACCGACACAGGTGGTCAGGTAGAGAATACCGAGGCGACGGGCGAACTGTGGTTAAGGAACTCGGCAAATTGCCCCCGTAACTTAGGGAGAAGGGGGGCCGGACGCGTGAAGCCCCATGCGGGTGGAGCGTGGTATGGCCGCAGAGAGCAGGGGGAAGCGACTGTTTACTAAAAACACAGGTCCATGCGAAGTCGTAAGACGATGTATATGGACTGACGCCTGCCCGGTGCTGGAACGTTAAGGGGACCTGTTAGCCCGTAGGGGCGAAGCGGAGAACTTAAGCGCCAGTAAACGGCGGTGGTAACTATAACCATCCTAAGGTAGCGAAATTCCTTGTCGGGTAAGTTCCGACCTGCACGAATGGCGTAACGACTTCCCCACTGTCTCAACCACAGGCCCGGCGAAATTGCAGTACGAGTAAAGATGCTCGTTACGCGCGGCAGGACGGAAAGACCCCGGGACCTTTACTATAGCTTGACATTGGTATCTGAATGTAATTGTGTAGGATAGGTGGGAGCCTGTGAAACTCGGACGCCAGTTCGGGTGGAGGCAATCTTGAAATACCACTCTGTTGGATTTGGGTATCTAACTTCGGGCCCTGATCGGGTCCAGGGACAGTGTCTGGTGGGTAGTTTAACTGGGGCGGTTGCCTCCTAAAGGGTAACGGAGGCGCCCAAAGGTTCCCTCAGCCTGGTTGGCAATCAGGTGTTGAGTGTAAGTGCACAAGGGAGCTTGACTGTGAGACTGACGGGTCGAGCAGGGACGAAAGTCGGGACTAGTGATCCGGCACTTGCGTGTGGAAGCGGTGTCGCTCAACGGATAAAAGGTACCCCGGGGATAACAGGCTGATCTTCCCCAAGAGTCCATATCGACGGGATGGTTTGGCACCTCGATGTCGGCTCGTCGCATCCTGGGGCTGGAGTAGGTCCCAAGGGTTGGGCTGTTCGCCCATTAAAGCGGTACGCGAGCTGGGTTTAGAACGTCGTGAGACAGTTCGGTCCCTATCCGCCGTGCGCGTTGGATACTTGAGAAGGGCTGTCCCTAGTACGAGAGGACCGGGACGGACGAACCTCTGGTGTGCCAGTTGTCCCGCCAGGGGCACGGCTGGTTGGCTACGTTCGGAAGGGATAACCGCTGAAAGCATCTAAGCGGGAAGCTCGCTTCGAGATGAGGTATCCCACCACCTTGAGTGGGTAAGGCTCCCAGCTAGACTACTGGGTTGATAGGCCGGAACTGTAAGCCAGGTAACTGGTTCAGGTGACCGGTACTAATAGGCCGAGGGCTTAACCACCCTAAACTTTATGCTCCCCCGCAAGGGGTCGAGAGAAATCTTGCGCGTCCACTGTGTGATTCACAGCAAACAACCCCACCCAGGGGATGCTGCTGCCGGCCGGTAACACGGCTGGTGAGCAGACCCTCACGGGTGTTGGTGGTTGTGTCGCTGATAGCTGTTTCGGTGGTTATAGCGGAGGGGAAACGCCCGGTCTCATTCCGAACCCGGAAGCTAAGCCCTCCAGCGCCGATGGTACTGCACTCGGGAGGGTGTGGGAGAGTAGGACGCCGCCGGACTCAACGTGACGGAAACGCCCGTCCCGGAAGCCTTCACAGGTTTCCAGGACGGGCGTTTCTGCGTTTGAGGATCGATGGCCGATCCGGGGCCAGCGTTTCTGCCGCGGCCGCCGTCGTGGCTTGTTCGTGGGTCCGTCGGCCGGAGCCTTGTGGCCCACCCCGATCAGACGGGGCGGGCCACATTCGTTCGGGCGCGAGGTGGGGATTCAGACGGGGCGGGTGGCCGTGATGCCGCCGTCGACCGCGAGCTCGGCGCCGTGGAGGTAGCCGGCCCGGTCGGAGAGGACCCAGGCCACGGCGTCGGCGATCTCCTCGGGGGTTCCCGGGCGGCCGGCGGGGGTGCGGGCGGTCATCGCGGCGATGACGTCACCGTCGGCGGCGTTGATCGGGGTGCGGGTGGCGCCGGGGGAGACGGTGTTGACCCGGACGCCGCGGGGGCCGAACTCGGCGGCCCAGCTGCGGGCGAGCTGGATCTCGGCAGCCTTGGTGGCGGAGTAGAGCCCAACGAACGGGTGCCCGACGTGGGCCATCCAGGAGCCGATGACCACGATCGCGCCGTGGCCACGGTCGGCCATGGCCGGGGCCAGGGCGGCGGTGAGGACGTGGGGCGCGCGGATGTTGACGGCGAGGGTGGCGTCGAGGTCGTCGTCGGTGAGCGAGACGGTGTCGACGGCGGGGCACAGGGCTGCGTTGTGCACGAGCGCGTCGAGGCGCCCGCCGGCTGCCGAAGTGGCGGCGCGGGCGAAGGCGCGCAGGTCGTCGGACGGGGCGGTGAGGTCCGAGGGGACGAAGGCGGCCTGCCCACCGGCGGCGGTGATGGCCGTGACGACGGCGTCGCCGCGGGCCCGGTCGCGGCCGGTGACGACGACGCGCCAGCCCTGCGCGGCCAGGGTGTGTGCGGTGGCTGCCCCGATGCCGCTGGTGGAGCCGGTGATCAGGACGGTGCGGTGCTGCTCGGTGGATGTCATGGTCACTACTCCAGTGGAGGCGCGCGGTGCGGGCCAGAGCACGTGCTGCCTGGTCACGGCGTGACCAGGTTCGCGGCGTGGCGGGCTCCTATGCTGGACGGGTGCCTGCTGATCGTGCCGCCCTCGGGGCCTTCCTGCGGTCCCGGCGGGATCGGCTGACTCCCGCGCAGGCCGGTGTCCAAGCCTTCCCCGGTCCGCGGCGGGTGCCGGGGCTGCGCAAGGAGGAACTGGCCGTGCTCGCCGGGTTGAGCCCGGACCACTACAGCCGCCTGGAGCAGGGGCGGCAGCAGACGATCACCGACGAGGTGGTCCGGGCGCTGTCCCGGGCGCTGCAGCTGGACGAGCAGGAGCGGGCCCACCTGCGGGACCTGGCCGCCCCGTCGTCGCGGCGGCGGTGGGCGGGGCCGGAGACCGCGCAGCGGCCCGATCCGGGGATGCTGCGGCTGATGGGGGCGCTGGACCACGTCCCGGTGTTGCTGCTCGGGCGGCACTCGCGGGTGCTGGCGCGCAACGGGCTGCTGAGCGAGGTGCTGGGGACCGCGATGGAGCCGGGATCCCAGTTCGCGCGGTGGCTGCTGCTGGAGCCCGGCGCGCGGGAGCGGATCGTGAACTGGGCCGACTTCGCCGCGCCCGCGGTGGGGGCGTTGCGGTACGAGGCGGGGCGGCACCCCGACGACCGCAGGCTGGCCACGCTGATCGACGAGCTGCGCCGCGGTGACCCGGATGTCGAGCGGTGGTGGACGGATCAGGGCGTCACGTTCCGGACCTCGGTGCGCAAGGAGATCGCGCACCCGGCCGCGGGAGCGCTCACGTTCGGGATCGAGTCCGTCGTGGGGCCGCACGACCCGGATCAGCGGCTGATCGTCTACACGGTCGAGCCGGACTCGGCCACGGCGCGGATCCTGCCGATGCTGGCCAGCTGGGCGACCGTACCGGCGGAGTAAGGCCCCGGCGAATCGGTGGCCGCTGGAAAGAAGCGCGGTGACGGAACCGGCCGCCTTCCCCGAGGGGAGAGGCGGCCGGTGCGATGGCGGAGAAGAGGGTCAGCCGGTGTTGCGCATGCCGGCGGCGATGCCGTTGACCGTGGTCAGCAGGGCGCGTTCCAGGGCCGTGGAGTCGGACGGTGCCCGGCGGGCGCCCGGGGCGGTGGCCAGCTGGCGGTCGGCGTCGCCGAGGTCGCGGTACTGCCGGAGGAGCGCCACCTGCAGGTGGTGGAGCGGCTCCAGGTAGGTGTCGCGGACGCCCAGGGTGCGGGAGAGCTCGGGCTGCGACTCGAGCAGCGCCTCGGCACCGGTGATGGCGAGGACCTGCTCGACCGTCTTCGCGTACTCCTGCTCGATCGTGGTGAAGATCGGCTGGAGCTCCGGGGCGACCAGGGTCTCCACGTAGCGGCGGGCGATGGTCAGGTCGGTCTTCGCCAGCATCATCTCGACGTTGGAGATGAACGTGCGGAAGAACTGCCAGTTCGCGTACATGTCGCGGAGGACCTCGAGGTCGTTGCCCTCGCGGACCGCCTCGAGACCCGTGCCGACGCCGAACCAGCCGGGGACGATCTGGCGGGTCTGGGTCCAGCCGAACACCCACGGGATGGCGCGGAGGCCGCCGAGGCCCGCGTCGGCGTTGGGGCGCTTGGCAGGGCGGGAGCCGATGTTGAGCGCGCCCAGCAGTTCGGTCGGGGTCGCCGCCCAGAAGTAGGCGGGAAGGTCCGGGTTCTCCACCAGCGTGCGGTACTGCCGGAAGGCGGCGGCGGAGGCCGTGTCCATGACCTTGTCCCAGCGGGCCAGATTTTCCAGGTCGACCTGCGGCTCGGTGTGCAGCAGGGTCGCCTGCAGGACCGCGGCGACGGTCAGCTCCAGGTTCTCCCGGGCCAGGGCCGGCAGGGTGTACTTGTCGGAGATGACCTCGCCCTGCTCGGTGACCTTGATGGCGCCGTCGAGCGTGCCGTAGGGCTGGGCCAGGATCGCCTCGTGGGTGGGGCCGCCGCCGCGGCCGACGGTGCCGCCGCGGCCGTGGAAGAGGCGCAGCCGGACGCCGTGGCGGGCGGCCACGTCGCGCAGGGCGCGCTGGGCCTTGTGGATCGACCACTGGCTGGTGGTGATGCCGCCGTCCTTGTTGCTGTCCGAATAGCCGAGCATGATCTCCTGCACGTCACCGCGGGCGCGGACGATCTCGCGGTAGGCGGGCAGGGAGAGCATCTCGTCGAGCAGGTCGCCGCCGGCGTCGAGCTCGGCCGGGGTCTCCAGCAGCGGGACGATGCCGACCCGGGCGCGGGAGGTGTGCACGTCGATCAGGCCGGCCTCGCGGGCCAGTACGGCCGCGGCGAGCACGTCGTCGACGCCGAGGGTCATCGAGATGATGTAGGACTCGATGACCTCCGCCCCGAACCGGTCCTGCGCCTCGCGGATGGTGTGGAAGACGTCGAAGGTCTTGCGGGCACCGTCGGTGAGCGGGGTGTCGGCGGCGGCCAGCGGGCGGCGGCCGGTCAGCTCGGTGGAGAGCAGCTTGGTGCGGTCCTCGCGGCTCAGCGTGGTGTAGTCGTCCACCTCGCCGACCTGCGTGAACATCTGGGCCAGGACCTCGTGGTGCTTCTCCGCGTGCTCGCGGACGTCGAGGGTGGCGAGCTGCAGGCCGAACGCGGACACCGTCCGGATCACGGAGGCGACCGAGCCGACGGCGGTGAGCTGGCCGGAGTTGCGGGCCAGCGACGCGCGCATCAGCTCGAGGTCGGCGATCAGCTCGTCGGTGCCGAGGTA
Source organism: uncultured Actinoplanes sp. (assembly GCA_934667465.1). Lineage (GTDB taxonomy): Bacteria > Actinomycetota > Actinomycetes > Mycobacteriales > Micromonosporaceae > Actinoplanes. The sequence goes on from CAKUMG010000046.1 coordinate 6,263, forward strand.
GTCGCGGCCGCCGACGTGCGGGGTGCCGCGGCGCAGCCGCTCGCGGGTGTTGCCGAGCTTGGCCTTGATGCAGCGGGCCTTGAGGCGGTAGGGCTCCTCGGCATTGGTGCGCCGGAAACGGGCGGCCACCTCGGGCAGCGTGTCGAGGTCCTGGGCGAGGCTCGCGGAGAGGTCGAGCGAGACCCCGCGCAGCCGGCGGGAGACGGACAGCTCGTCGATCAGCGCGTCCATGGCCGCCTCGGTGGCCTGGATGCCGTGCTCGTGCTGGATGATCAGCACGTCGCGGGTGACGGCGGGCGTGACGAACGGGTTGCCGTCGCGGTCGCCGCCGATCCAGGTGCCGAACGTCAGCGGGCGGGCCGTCGGTGCGGTCTCGACACCCAGCTGGCGCAGGGTCTCCGCGAGGTCGTCGAGCACCTGCGGCGCCGCCTCGGCGTACAGATCCTTGAGGTAGTAGACCGCGTTGCGCGCCTCGTCGGTCGGGTCCGGGCGGTCCAGGCGCAGCTCGTCGGTCTGCCAGAGCACGTCGATCAGCTCGGCGAAGCGGCGGGTGGAGGCGGTGGTGTCCGAGGCGCCGTAGAGGATGGCGGCGCTCGCCTCGGCGTCCAGGGTGTCGGCGAGGCCGCGCAGCTTGGACAGGATCGAGCGGCGGGCGGCCTCGGTGGGGTGCGCCGTGAAGACCGGGCGGACGGCGAGCCGGCGGGCCGCGGCGGCGATCTCGTCGGCCGGGACGCCCTTCTCGGCGATGCGCTTGGCGGCTTGGTCGAGCCAGCCGCCGTCGCGGGCGCGACGCCGGCGCAGGTCGCGCGAGCGGTGCACCTGCTCGGTGATGTTCGCCAGGTGGAAGTAGGTGGAGAACGCCCGGGCGAGCTTGGTGCCCGTGGTGACGTCCATGGCGGAGAGGCGCTCGGCGGCGGCCGGCGCGTCGGTGCGGACCAGGGCGCGCACCTCCTCGACCAGGTCGAGGAGCGGCTTGCCCTCCTGCCGCGCGAGGGTCTGGCCGAGCAGCGTGCCGATGCGGCGGATGTCCTGCCGCAGCGCCGCGTCGGGCCCGTCGGGATCGATGTGGCCGTGCTGGTCTGTCACTGGGGCGCTCCTTTGCCTTCAGGTGCTCCAGGACGACGCTGTCCCGACTCCGCGATCGTATCGGTGCGGCTACCCGGGTGGTTCATTTGAGGTAAGTCTCATACGCCCTTGCGGCTGTTTCGACCGTTTCCGGTTCTCCCGGCCGGCACAGAAGCAGCGAGGGCGTGCCCCGGAAGGGGGCACGCCCTCGGCGATCAGCTCGCCAGGCCCAGCGCGTAGTCGGCCCACCACTGGCCGGCCGGCGGGGCGCCGTTGCCGCAGGCGCCGTCGGACTCGCCCGGGCGCTTGATCCAGAGGTACGCGTCCACGAGCGCGGTCCCGGTCTCGGTGGTCGGCAGGTCCCCGAGCTTGCGGCCGGCCGGGTTGCACCAGTGCTCGTTGCCGATCGGGCCGCGGGCGGCGGGCCCGTTGCCGTTGCGGCTGGTGTCGATCACGAACCGGGCGCCGCCCAGCTGCCCGGACAGCGCGGTGCCGTACTGCACGTTCGACGCCGTGGTCTCGAAGTTCGCCACGTTGAGCGAGAACCCGCTGGCCCGCTCGATGCCCGCCTGCCGCAGCGCACCGGCCATCTGCCCGGTGTCCGTGATCCAGGTCGGGTTGCCGGCGTCCAGGTAGACCGAGACGCCGTTGTTCGCCCGCAGCTTGTCGATGGCGTAGCCGAGCAGCTCGTAGCGCTCCGCGCGGCCGCCGTCGTCGAGGCAGCCCGCCTCGACCGCGTGCGGCATGGCGTCGGGTTCCAGCACGACGAGCGCCTTCTGGCCCCGCAGGGCCCCGGCCATGCCGTCGATCCAGCCGCGGTACTCGCCGGCGTTCGCGGCGCCGCCGGCCGACTGCCCGGAGCAGTCCCGGTTCGGGATGTTGTAGAGCGTGAGCACCGGAACCTTGCCCGCCCGCCCGGCCGCGGTGACCAGAGCGCGGGCCCGGGTGACGCCGCCCGCGGAGGAGTCCGCGAACCACGTCGCCACCGGACGGTCCGCGATCTTGCGGATGGTGGTGGCGTTCTCGGCCTGCCCCGACGCCTGGTAGTCCTTGACCTGCTGGGCCGCCGCGCCCGTGGGGTCGACGTAGAGGGCGGTGCCGTCGAGCGTGCTGATGGTCGCGTTGGAGCTCGCCGTCTCGGCACCGGCCGGGGCCGGGGCGGAGGAGGCGGGCGCCGACGGGACGGCACTCACCGAGGGTGCGGGCGGCGGGGGCCCGCTGCTGGTGGGAACGGTCGGCAGGCTCACCGGCGCGCTCCCCTGATCATCGTCACGGCTGAAGGCGACCAGGCCCACACCGACGGCGACCGCGATGACCGCGGCCGCCGCCAGCAGGATCCGTGAGCCGACGCGCACCGGCCTGGCGTGTCGGACCATGGGATCAGAGCACCTGGACCCAGCGGGCCACCGAGGGCACGCCCTTGTCGTCCATGAGGAACAGCATGTACCAACCCGAGGGCACGAGGCCCTTCTTCACCGGGATCGACAGCCCGAGGGTGTCGCCGGCGCCCGGCGTGATGTCGAGCGCCACCGAGCGCTGGTCGACGTCGAGCACGTGGGTGACCGCGCTCGGCCGGACCAGCCGCGCCTTCGAGATGTTCGTGGCGTCGGGGGTGGTGAAGTCGACCGTGGTGCCGCGCTTCACCTGCTCCGGGCCGCCGGTGATCTCCGGGCGGTCGCCGTCCTGGAACAGGTACGGCGGGGAGTAGACCTCGATGCGCTTCTCGAACGTGCCCGGGCCCTTGCCCGACTCGTCGTAGAGCGGGTCGCTGCCCATCGTCACGACCCGGCCGTCGGGCAGCAGGATCGCCTCGGAGTGGTAGTTGCGGCCCACGGTCGACTCGGCCGCCGTCGCGAACGCGTTCGTGTCCGGCTGGTAGATCTGCGAGTTGAACAGGTCGCTGCGGGTCTTGTCGCCGTACTTGCCGCCGCGGTAACCGGACGAGCCGCCGGTGGTGAAGACGGTGTCGTCGGGCAGCAGCACCGCGTTGAGGTAGCGCGCGGGCTCGGGCAGGTCGGGACCCGGCCGGTAGACCGGCGTCTTCTCCTTGAGGTCGATGATGTCGGTGCGCTTCGTGGAGACCTCGGACTCGCCGACGCCGCCGCCACCGAAGATCATCACCTTCTGGTCCTGGGCGGGCGCCAGCAGCACGGACGAGCTCGTCTCCGTGAGCGTGGGGTCGCGCAGACCCTCGACCTCGTCGAACTGGTTGTTCCGGATGTTCCACTTGCCGGGCGTGCGGCCGACGGTGTCGGAGCCGTAGCCGGCGTTGGAGCCGGAGTAGAAGAGGTTGCCGTCCTCCATCATGTGGAAGGCCGGGTACGTGGGGAACGTGCGCTGCAGCTCCGGCGCGTCGACCCACTTCTTCTGCGAGGCGATGTACTTCTCGTTGTCGCCCGGGATGATCCGGCCGAACTCGTCGAGGCCGGAGACGGCCAGCACGTCGCCGTTGGGCAGCTCGGACAGCGTCGGGTACCAGCGGTGCTCGACCATGTCGCCGGTCTTGATGTACTTCTCGGCCACCGGGTCGAACTCGTACGACGTCTTGTCGCCGCCGTACTCCTGCTTCTCCTTGGTGATCTTGTCAGCGACGCCGTAGATGTTCTGCTTGTCGGCCGGGGACAGGCCCGCGACGGTGTACTGCGCGCCCTCCTCGACGACCGGTCCGTCGCCCTTGTCCACCGCGTCGACGAAGACCTCGACCTCGGCGGCGTGCTGCATGATCTTGCCGCCGTGGTTCATGACGTGGGCCTTGCCGAGGACCACTTCCTCGCGCGTCTTGTAGACGTGCCCGTCCTTGGACACGATCTCCGTGCCCTTCTTGAACGTGTGCGGCCCGCTGGTGGCCGACTCGTTCTTGAGCTTCATGACGCCGTACGCGTTCTCGATGTCGTCCGCCAGCACCTCGTAGCTCTTGGTGCCGCCGGCGATCAGCAGGTTGCCGTTGGGCAGGAACGTGTGCCCGGCGCAGAAGACGTCGGTCGGGGTGTCGACGTCCTTGAACTCGTCCTTGGCGGGGTCGTAGATGATCGTCCGGAACGTGCCGGCCTCGAACGCGTCGGCGTTGTTGCCGCTGCCCGCGATGATCAGCAGCTTGCCCGTGTTGAGCAGCGCCGCGTGGATCGCGTTGACCTTGAAGTCCTGCGGGACGGGCAGCCGCGACCAGTGCCCGAACTCCTTCTTGTAGGAGTCCCGGTTGATGTTGTACTCGTGCAGGGCCTCGGCGCCCATGGCGACCATCGGGCGGTTGACCACGGCGACGACGCCGAGCACGGCCACGGCGATCAGGCCGCTCGAGATCTTGCGCGCTAATGAGGTGCGGTGGCGGGGCTTCATGCGTACGTCTTCTCCATCGTCTTCGGGTCGAGGACCCGCTTGCCTCTCTTCTTGCTGGCCTCCGTCTTGGCGTGCGCCACCTGGATCCGCCACACCGCCAGCGGCAGCAGGCAGATGATCAGGTTGAGGCTGGGCCAGAGCCACATCGCGCCGTCGACGTGCCCGAGGAACGGCGAGGCGATCAGCAGCGCGGCATAGAACGCCGCCCAGCCGAGGCTGTGCCGGAACGTCGACACCCGGTCCGGGCTCATCGCGTCGCCCTTCGGCGTCACCACGAAGCCGGCCTTCCGGCCGAGCAGGGCCCCGATGTAGGACGACACGTAGAGCGGCGTGGACAACGTGGACACCAGCATGCCGGGCAGGCCGGAGGAGCCGGTGTCCTCGTGCGGGCTCACGTTGTGCCGCCGGTTGAACAGGTACAGGCCGATCTGGAAGATCGCGGCGTCGACGTAGAGCATCAGCCACACCTCCTGCGGCACCTGGACGCCCTTGGCGCCCAGGATCAGGTAGCAGGCCGCGACGCCGGCGCCGAGCAGCCAGGCCAGCGCGGTGAGCGGGTAGTAGCCCATCAGCAGCGCGTAGTGCAGGGCCCGGCCGAAGCCCAGCTTCCAGCCCATCTTCCAGAACTGCTTGACCACGACCTCGTCGGTGCCGCGCGACCAGCGGTGCTGCTGGCTGAAGTAGTCCGTCCAGCTCGACGGGCCCTCGCCGACGGCCAGCACGTCCGGGGTGTAGACCGAGCGCCAGCGCTTGCCGGTCTCCGGGTTGTTCGTGCTGTGCATGACGAGGCTGGTCGCCATGTCCTCGGTGATCGAGTCCTGGAGCCCGCCGATGCTGCGCAGCGCGGAGATGCGTACGGCGTTGTTCGTGCCCACCAGCATCGCGATCCCGCGCTTGTTGCCGGCGCGCTGCAGCAGCGAGTGGAACAGGTACTGCTGCGACTCGGCCCAGCGGGTGACGACGCTGTCGTAGTTGCCGTAGACCTGCGGGCCGACGACGAACGCCACGTCCGGGTCGTCGAAGTAGCCGAGCAGGCGCTCGCAGAAGTTGGGCTGCGGCACGTGGTCCGGGTCGACGGAGACGAACACGTCGTACGAGTCGCCGTGCCTGTCGATCCACGAGTTGTAGTTGCCGTGCTTGGTCTTCGCCTTCATGGCGCCCGCGGGCATGTTGTACTGCGGCATGCCCTTGCGGGTGTAGTGGCGGATGCCCCGCCGCTTGCACATCGCCTTGACCTCGGGGTCGTCACCCTCGTCGAGCAGCCAGACGTCGTACGGGCCGGGGTGGCGGATCTTCAGCGCCGCGACAAGCGTCTGCTCGACCATGTCCAGCGGCTCCTTGCCGGGGACGATGGTGGTCAGGAACGCCACGCGCAGCTTGCTGTTCGGCACCACGGGTACGGGGTCCCGCGCCCAGAACGTCGCCAGGCACAGCGTGACGACGTTGATCAGGCGGAACAGCTCGATCAGCGCGATCGCCCCGATCATGAAGATCGTCGCGCCGAACACCACCGGGCGCAGGTCCGGGTCGGGCAGCTCGATCGCCGAGATCAGCCACGCGAAGAACGTGGTCTCGAACGCGAACGCGAACAGCGTGATGAACACGGTCGCGATCGGCCGCCGCCGGGCCAGCCGGCGCATCTTGACCTTGTACGGCTGCTTCCGGTCGGTCCGCAGCTCGGCCGGCCCGGCCAGCACGCTGTAGGCGCTGTAGCTGTACCGGAACGGCAGGATGTGCGTCTGGTCGTTGCCGCCGCTCAGGTTCTCGACGTCGGTCCGGTTGCGGGGCGCCGGGATGACCTTTGTTTCGTCCAGTGGCTCGGGGTTGCGGGGGCGTCCGGATCCCGAAGGCGGGGTCTGAACAACGCTCATAACTTCCTTCCACGACGGATGAGGGTGGGTCGCCCGGCGCTGGGCGTGACGGACCGTGATGGTGGCCGGGTTGCCGGCGCGTTGCTGTGCGCCACGCAACACCATCATCACGGTGACTATTTGTCTTCATGGATCTGCTTAAGACGCGCTTGAGCAGCGGTTATGCCGTACCTAACCGGCTACACAAGGTTCCATGCGGAGATTGCGAAATGATGAACATGGCCGCGATCCGCCGGGCTGCAGCCTGGCACAACTCCGGAGAGTCACGGTAGTTGACCATCAATGTCCGGATATGTCACGGGGATCAGGCAGAGATCGGGACGGCCGGGCGAACTGCCGGACGGTCCCCTCCGCTTCCCGCATAGTGGGAAGTTGCGGCTTTCCTGTTATTGGTGCCTGTATCAAGCAGCAGGTTGGCGGGGGTCCGGTCCGGCCGTGCCTTGGTGACGAAGGCGTGCCGCGCGGCCGCGAAACCGGACCGGTCGCCGAAGATGTCGCTGCTCATCTCCGCGAGCTCGCGCGACTCGAACACGTCGAGCGGGATGCGCTCGCCGGCCAGCCGCCGCGCCTTGGCCGCCTGCCGCCGCCCCGACGCGCGGGGATCGGCCTGGCGGGTCGCGAGCGCCGAGAGCCATTCCGCGTACGCCTCGGGGTGGCGCGGCCCGACCTCGTCGGCGAGCCCGAGCGACCGGGCCCGCTGGGCGCTCACCGGCAGCCGGTCCTCGACGAGCCGCTGGGCTGCCGCGGTCCCGACCCGGCGGGGCAGCGTGTACGTGTGCAGCTCCGACCCGTACAGCCCCATGTCGTAGTAGGGGTTGAGCACGATGCCGTCCCGGGCCGCGACGATGTCGGCACCGAGGCCGAGCATCGCGCCGCCCGCGCCGGCACTGCCCGCGTACGCGGAGATCACGGTCTGCCGGGTGCACGCGATCAGCTCGCGGCACACCGCATTGATCGCCTTGATGTTGGCCCACGCGGCGCCGGCCGGGTCGGCGGCGGCCTCGACGACGTTGAGGTGGATCCCGTTGCTGAACGCCTCGGTGCCGCCCCGCAGCACCAGCACCCGGGTGTCCTGCGCGGCGGCGTGCCGGAACGCGGTCAGCAGGCGACGGCAGTGCCCCGGCGACATGGCGCCGTTGTAGAAGTCGAAGGTGAGCCACCCCACGGCGCCCGCCCGGCGGTACCGGATCTGCCGGTAGACCGGGCCCTCCGGCTCCGTGCCGGCGGGCAGCGGGGACTGCGGCACGCCGCGCAGCTGCCGGCCGAGCAGCGTCGTCGCGGGCAGCTTGATCCCGCCCGGGGCGCCCGCGTCCCGCAGGTGGCCGAGCCAGACGCTGCCGTCCCCGGTCGCCACCAGCACGGCACCCTGCCGCCGGCCCAGGACGGCGCCGGGGCGCGCGCCGCGGGTCAGGCCGGGATGGGCGTCGTACGCGTACACGTCACGCCCCGCCACCCGCGTGCGCGCGCCCGGGGAACCGTCCGCCGCGCGGATCCGCCGGACGATCAGGTCGGCCGGGTCGGACCAGTCGAACGCGCGGTCCGCCTGCTTCATGGCCGGGCGAGGGCCGGCGACGCCCGGCTCCGTGGGCCGGAAGCCGGGGTCACCGGCCTTGGCGACGACCTCGAGGACGCACTCCAGCGCGGCGTCGGCCACGGGGCCGGCGTACAGGGCGGATTTTCGCGGCGCGGCGGCCGGCATGCCGAACGTGCGGGTCGCCCAGACCGGGCCGGCGTCCAGTTCCTCGACGGCCTGCAGCGCCGTGACGCCCCACGTGGGCGCGGACTCGGTGATCGCCCAGTCCAGCGACGACGGCCCGCGGTCGCCGACCGGCCCGGGGTGGATGATGACCGTGCGCCAGTGCCGCCACACCTCGGTGGGCACGCGGTCCTTGAGGAACGGGCACAAAATCAGGTCCGGCCGGGTGCGGCGGATCCCGTCGATCATGTCCTGCGGGCCAGTGGCGAGCTGCACGCCCACCGTGTGCCCGGCCTCCCGTAGAGCGCACCACACCCGCTGGGTCAAGCCGTTGAATGCCGACACGAGCAGAACGATGCGCACATTGCCTCCCCAGACAATCCCCGTACGGGCCGGATCGTCCGCGCCGTTTCCCGCCTCCCGGGTCCCGATGCCGCGAATAATCCTCTTGCCCAGTCTTGTCCGCGTCTCAGCGCTTTTGTCGTACACGCTGTCCGTCGGTGCTCGGCGACCCGTGTCCCGCCGTCGCGCGGACTAAGCTGAGAGACGTACCCCCCGTCCAACGGGCGCCGGGGTTTTTCGATGTGCTCTTGGAGAGTTTTCTTCATGCAATCTCCTGCTGCGGGCAAGCTCAGCGGTCTCATCCCGGGTGCCCTGCGCGACCGCGGGCTCGCCCGGGCGCGCGACCTGGCCCGCAAGGGCGGCGCCGACTCCGACGCGCTGGACCTGACCGCCCCCGCCTCGCTGCGCCCGTTCGTGG